>DAOWNY010000354.1 GCA_030642325.1 Deltaproteobacteria bacterium | reverse complement strand
CTATATGGGCGGGGCCTGCACCTACCCCGGAGGATGTGTGATCTGGGGGCCCGGTTATAACGCCGCCAATCAAATTGCCGAAGACCTGGGAGCTTCCAGATGGTGGAAGGAATCACCCCTGGTAACCTCGGCCAAAGAGAAGGGGCTTTTGTGAGTCGATTTTGGAAAGATAAGCCAGATTGATCAACAATGAAGAGGATTGAAAAATGAAGAAAATAGTGAAAAATTTATGGATATTATTGATAGTTATATCGTTATTCCCTTTTATGGGATTTGCCAAAGAGATCAAGCCGGGAATAACCATTACAAAAGATAATTACGTGGAATACCTCCCGGAACTCAAGAAGTTGCTTGATCCGGGTACTTTTTATGATATTCAGCGTCCTTTAAAAAACGGAATAATTACCATTCCGGTGGTGGAAACAAAGGAATATCCCCAGGTGCAGCCTTATCATGAGTATACGATGAAGTATGCCGGCAAAAGCAGTGTAGGGAAGAACAATGAACTTATCGGCTGGGAGGCGGGGCTGCCTTTTCCTGAACCAAAGAGCGGTGCAGAATTGGCCTGGAATCTGGACCGGAGGGTAGTGGCCATTGATCAGAGTTCCTTTAAGGGTGATTTTTTCTTGTTTGATAAAGGAAAAGCCGAGAGAAAGGTGAGGTGGCATTACTGGAATTTTTATTTTACCGGAAGGACTGCCACTACGCCCATTCCGGAGATTCCGGGTAACAACGGAGAAGTCCGAAAGAAAGAATCATTTACTATGCTCCAACCATTTGATATCAGGGGATTTTCTTTAATCAGGACCAGATACGAGGATGTATTCAGGCCGGATGATGTATTTAGCTATATTCCTGCCATCAGGAGGCTTCGTCGTCTGACCGGATCAGACGTTTGTGATCCGATCGCCGGCACTGATGCAATATACGATGATTTTGAGCTTTTTCAACAGAAACTAACCCCTAAGATGACCTTTACCATGAGAGAACAGAAGATGCTTGTCACCGCCCACCTTCCCAATAAACATGCCCCTCATAAGGGCGAATTCTGGCAGCTTAACTGGGAAATAAGGCCCGTTTATATCCTGGAGATATTTTCCAATGATACGGAATATGCGTATCAAAAGCGGATAATAATAATGGAAAAACAGAAAAAGTCAGGAACCGGCTATGCAGTAAACAGTTATGATCAAAGCGGAAGACTTTGTAAGGGCCAACAGTACGTTCACCGGGTGGGCCCTGCTCCTTATTATGATGCATGGGCTTTGAACAGCAGGTACATAAATTATCTGATCGACCATTGCAGCACGGTGGACCTTTTCCCCGTAAATCCCGATCCAAAGCTTAAGGCTGAAAATTTTAGCTTTCGATGGATATTAAAACATGCTCGATAGGAATTGATAGCGGGGAAACGTTAGAAAAGACAATTTTTTATAATTAAGTAATCAGGAGAAAATACCAATGTCATACCGAGATTTACGTGACTTTATAGACCGGTTAAAAAAAGAGGGGGAGTTGTGGGAGATCGAAGCGGAAGTGGATCCCCATCTGGAACTTGGAGCGATTTGCCGGAAAACTTTAAACCAAAAAGGCCCGGCCTTGCTGTTTAAAAATGTTAAGGGTTACTCCCATTCGGTTTTTGCCAATATGCTGGGGACCAGAAAACGTCTTGCCCTGGCCATG
>DAOWNY010000320.1 GCA_030642325.1 Deltaproteobacteria bacterium | reverse complement strand
TAATTCCCGCTTTCTTTTCATTATCACATTTTACCGGAGGGGATAATTCAAGTTCCCGGGTTCTTCATTTAAATCATGGCAAGAAGTTTGCAAGAAAAATTGGGTAGCTGATATATTACTATCGAGAATCATTAATGGTTGATTTCGGTACTCCAACTAAAGGCGAGGGATGGAAAAAGCAGACAGGGCAAGACAAGAAGGTATCCCTTCACCCAACAGGAAATATCCTCTATTTTTTTTCATGGTTCTAACCCTTATCACCATTTTCATCCTCATCCTCCTTTTTACTCCCAAAGAGTCATCTCAGGAACAGGAATCTTTCAGGAAGAATCCCTCAAGCTCTTGTCACGTGGAACAGAATGCTGCCGCCGAAGAGTTAAAAATAAAGAAGATCGACTATCTTCTTAAAGGGGGGGACAGTATTTTCTACGTGCTTTCGGAGACCAATCTGGATTCCGGGGAAATTTTCAACATTATCAACTCCACCAAACATACCTATAACTTAAACCGGGTGAAGATGGGTCAACCCCTTCATCTTTCCATTGATGACGAAAAAAACCGGTTGATTCGGCTGGAATACGGCATTGACGATGCCCGCAAATTGATTGTCAGGCGGAGCCCCGACGGTTTTGATTCCTCTATTCAGGAAGTGGTATACGAGATCAGACTAGATACCGCCAGGGGCCTGATCAATAACTCCTTTTTTGAGTCGGCTATCAAATCGGGGATGAGTTACCAGGTCACCATGGATTTGGCAGATATTTTTTCAGGTGAGATCGATTTTCACACTGATGTGCGTCCCGGTGATTCCTTTCGGGTATTGTATGAAAAGAAGTACAAGGAGGGCAAATTAGCCGGGTGCGGTAAGATCCTGGCAGCGGAATTCGTAAGCAGAGGGAATAGCCATTTTGCCATCTTTTTCGAGGACCGGCAGGAGCAGAGGGATTACTATGATCTGGCCGGCAATTCCTTAAGAAGACAGTTTTTGAGATCCCCCCTTCGCTACCGCCGAATCAGCTCACGGTTCACCCACCGCCGCTTTCATCCTATTTTAAAGGTTTATCGTCCCCACCTGGGAGTAGACTATGCGGCCCCCATAGGAACCCCGGTAGTGGCGGCAGCCAGGGGAAGAATAACTTACGCCGGCTGGAAAGGAGGTTACGGAAAGTTCATAAAAATCAAACATGACCGTAACTATGCCACTACTTACGGGCATCTTTCCCGGTTTGCCAGGGGGACCAGGCAGGGTCGGCATGTCAAGCAGGGCCAAGTAATAGGATACGTTGGCTCCACCGGACTTTCCACCGGTCCTCACCTCGACTACCGCCTGTTGAGGGGAAAAAGCTACATAAATCCCCTGAAAATTAAGACATCCTCCTTAAAATCCATTGACAAAAAAGACCGAAAGGAATTTGATCTGGTTTGGCGGGATATGCTTTTTCAACTCAATAAGAAAAAATCATGTATGCTGACCAGTTATATCCCGGGGACCTATCATCTCATTCCCTGAATTTTTTCAACGATTTTTGAAGTTGATACTCCGTCTATGAAGGGAATGATTATTACTTCTCCTCCGTTTGATTCCACTATTTCCCGTCCGATGACCGACTCCTTTTTCCAGTCTCCCCCCTTGACCAGAATATCCGGTTTGAGGCAGGAAATAATTTTGTGGGGGTCCAATTCATCGAAAATTGCTACGTAATCCACCGCCTCAAGGGCAGCCAGGACCTCAGCCCTTTCAAATTGAGGAATGATGGGGCGTTTATTCCCCTTGATTGACTTCACCGACTGATCGCTGTTGATAGCAACAACCAGGATATCTCCCAATTCCTTTGCTTGGGTTAGATACCGGGTATGTCCGATGTGGATAAGGTCAAAACATCCGTTAGTAAAGACAATCCTTTTGCCATTCTTTTTTTTCCTCTTCAGTTTTTCCAGTAATGTCTGGGGATCATTTATTTTATTTCTCAATTGCAGTCTCCCGGATAATTGCAGTTACTCCAAAGGGTTTTTTTCAAGAAGAGTTGCCTGTCTGAAACATTCAGTGGGTATTTATGCCGGACGGATTAAGCGGCCAGGTAAAATAACGTCTCTATGAACCCTGGAGGAATCCCAAATATTTTCAATATAATCTTGACAATTAATTGATTATTTGTAGAATGACAACATTAGCACTGCATATTAATATGTGTAATTACTGATTAATATGTATACTAACAATTAACCCTACAACGATAATTAGTACCTTATCACCTAGTTTTCTGTCACAAAAAACAAGAAAATTTTTCAACAGGTCTGTAGCTCAGCATCAAATGTGGTTCTTCAGGTTTTTTGATGCTGGTAGTTTTTTCACATTTTGGGTTGCGGGCATAGCCCGC
>DAOWNY010000141.1 GCA_030642325.1 Deltaproteobacteria bacterium | reverse complement strand
TCTTTGATGCGACTCCATTATAATCTTTAACTATCTGGTATTAAAGCAGCTATTGTAACTGTTAAATCCAACCCAGGTGCAAAATGATATAATAAGACAGGGCGAAACGATTCCGTGCTAATAATTGATTTTAATTTAGGCGACAACTCGCTTGACAAACAACCATCCTATGTGTCTCAATCTTGCAGAGATTCACACTGT
Source organism: Deltaproteobacteria bacterium (assembly GCA_030642325.1). Taxonomy (GTDB): domain Bacteria; phylum Desulfobacterota; class DAOWNY01; order DAOWNY01; family DAOWNY01; genus DAOWNY01. The sequence continues at coordinate 4,847 of DAOWNY010000141.1, read as the reverse complement.
TCGCGCATGAGCCAAAAAGAACAACATGGTAAAATTAATTAAACAAAATTGCAAATCCATAATTAAAATAGTTATTGCCAAGCCAAACTCAACAGCCATTATAATTTATGATTAAAACAAGAGGTCCTTATGATCATCCCTTTTATTTTAGAAAAGGCAATTAGTCTTTATGCGGACAAGGAAGCGGTGGTTTGCGGCAATCAGAGATTCACTTATGGCCAGTTTGCCGACCGAACCCATCGTCTTGCTAATTTTATGAAGTCAATGGGAATTGGCCGGGGAGACTGCGTGGCTATTCTTCACTATAATAGCCATCAATTTCTGGAAACCTATTTTGCAACTGCCCAATTGGGGGCCATTCTTAATCCACTCAATTTCAGACTTTCGCCCCGGGAACTGGCAATCATCCTCCAGGATTCCGCTGCATCTTTGTTAATCTTTTCCGTCCGTTTTCAAGACCATGTCAATTTTCTTGTGAAAATGGGAACAGGGATAAAAAAGTTCATAAAAACGGATGACGGGTGTTCACCTGCAAAATTTAAAACAATTGACTACGAAGATGCCCTGGCCGGTGAAACCCACGAAAGGCTCCCTATGCCGAATATTTCTGATGAAGATGCGGCTCACCTTTATTATACCAGCGGGACTACAGGCCGTCCCAAGGGAGTAATCCTGTCTCATAAAAACGTTTGCACCCATGCTTTAGCAGCAATAGCCGAACTGAAGATTAGCGATGCCGATATATGGATCCATGTAGCACCTCTGTTCCACCTGGCCGACGCCTGGGCCAGCTTTGCCATCACCTGGGTAGGTGGAAAACACGTGGTTGTGACGGATTTTGAACCTTCTTTGATTCTTTCCACCATACAGGACGAAAAAATTACCATCACCAACATGGTCCCCACCACTTTGAACTTACTGGTTAATAACCCGGGGGTTAATAAATATGACTTCTCTTCCCTTCGGGTCATAATGAGCGGGGGAGCACCCATTGCTCCCGATGTGGTGAGAAAAATTGTGGAAACCTTCCGGTGTAATTACATTCAGACTTACGGTATGACTGAAACCAGCCCTTATCTCACGGTCTCTATCCTGAAGGAAAACCTTACTCTTCTTTCTTCGGAAAAGCAATTCGAATATATTGCCAAAACAGGTAGACCTTTTTTAGGAGTACTGTTGAAAGTGGTAAGAGAAGACGGAACGGCGGTTAATCCTGACGGCAAAGAGGTAGGAGAAATTATTGTCAAGGGAGATAGTGTTACCCAGGGATACTGGAAACGGTCCGGGGGGAAAACGGATGTTCTAAAGGACGGCTGGTTTTATACCGGAGATATGGCGGTGATTGACAAAGAGGGGTACGTTAATATAGTAGATCGGAAAAAAGACATGATCATAACCGGCGGCGAAAACGTATATTCCGTAGAAGTGGAAAACATTTTATACGCCCACCCATCTGTCCTGGAAGCTGCCGTTATCGGGGTTCCTGATCCTAAATGGGGAGAAGCCGTAAAGGCGGTTGTGACATTAAAGCAGGGGCATCACGCCACCGAGAAAGAGATTATAAACCACTGCAGACTAAAAATTGCCCATTTTAAGGCACCAAAATCAGTTGATTTTGTTTCCGAGCTCCCCAAAACCGGTGCCGGTAAAATATACAAGAAGGGCATTAAGGAGAAACACTAAGCCATCCCTCCCCTTTAACTTCTGCCGAACCGATGCCGAGCCTTTGACAATACCGAGGATTGACTACCAAAAAAATTAATTTAAATAGATAGATAGATAGCAGGGTGGGGAGAAAAGATTTACTTTCAACCTCCCCACCCTGCTATTTTGTTATCCAAGACATTCACTCCAGAGCCTGCCAGAGCTCCGGTATCCCCCCAAACCTTATTAAGGAATTCATCATAATTTTTTGGTTAGTCGGCCCAGTTCCGGCCCGGTTATTTAAGTAATAAGTGTTACATCTTGCGCTTGAGGTCCTTTATTCCCTTGAGTAACGGTAAACTCCACTCGTTGACCTTCTTCAAGAGAACGATAGCCTTCACCACGGATCGCACTATAATGCACAAAGATATCTTCCCCTTGATCACGTACGATAAACCCAAACCCTTTAGTGCCGTTAAACCATTTCACCACTCCGGTTTCACGCTCTGCCATAAAATTTCACCCTCCTTTCTATTAAAAATTCAATTAGAGCAGAGGGTTCCAAACTAGCCTTACGCAGGAATTTATCCTTCATTGTGCAATTATCTGCCTGGTTTACAATTTAAAAAAGGCATTTTACAGATTAGAACTACTGCTGCCATTGATCCCTTTGAATCTAGCACGAGGGAAAACTAATTGTCAAGCGAATATGTTATATTACAGCCACTGGCAGTTTAGTATATAATATCAACACAGGTAACGTTTTACGTATTTGTTCACAGTATAAAATTCATTTCATTGAAAACCCGTGAACCGTGAACGGCCATCCTTTTTTAAGCATTTATATACTACCTTAAGAAGGCTTTTTGGTTGAAGATGGTTTTTCCAGGGCAATGTCTATTACATCCTTTATCTCTTCAACAAAATTGAATTTCAAATTCTCTAGATTCTCCTTAGGAATTTCCTCCAAATCTTTTTCATTCTTTTTCGGTAATATTATAACCTTAATTCCTGCCTCTTTGGCCGCCAGAACTTTCTCCTTGATTCCACCCACCGGCAAAATCCTGCCTCGCAAGGTAATCTCACCGGTCATGGCCACTTCTGCCCGTGTGGGCCTCTCGGTAAAAAGAGAAGCTAGTGCAATAAACATCGCAATGCCGGCCGAAGGGCCGTCCTTAGGGGTAGCCCCCGAAGGAACATGGAGATGCACTCGATAATTTTCGAAAACATTTTGATCAATTCCAAATTGGGCAGCATTGGCCCAGAGAAAGCTGCGAGCAGCTTCAATTGATTCCAGCATCACGTCGCCCAAGTGGCCGGTTGCTATAAATTTTTCTCCGTTATCACCCTGATACTCCATTTTGGTTGCTTCAATAAAAAGTATTTCTCCGCCGTATTGAGTCCAGGCGAGACCAATGGCAACCCCCGGGTTTGATGTTCTTTCCGCCAGTTCCGAGAAAAAACTGACCGGACCCAAATACTTATGGAGATTTTCTGTGTTAATCCGAATTGTTTTAGCCCCTTCAGCAGCAATTTTTTTAGCTGCCCCCCGGCAACAGGCAGCAATTTCCCGTTCCAGATTCCTGACCCCCGCCTCTCGGGTATAGTCTCTGATGATTTTTGCCAATGCTCCGCTTATAAATTTGATTGAATCTTGGGTAAGACCATGTTCCTTGATCTGCCTTGGAATCAAGAATTTTTTAGCAATCTTAAGTTTTTCCTCCCGGGTATATCCGGGAAGGCGTAATATTTCCATGCGGTCTTTAAGCGCTGGAAGTATAGGGTCTTCCAGGTTAGCTGTGCCGATAAACATCACTTTGGACAGGTCAAAGGGAACCTCCAGGTAATGATCGGAAAAAGCGTAATTTTGTTCCGGATCCAGAACTTCCAGGAGAGCCGAGGAGGGGTCACCCCGCCAGTCGGCCCCAATTTTATCAATTTCATCAATCATAAAAACCGGATTTTTTGAACCTGCTTTCTTAATGTGCTGAATAATGCGACCGGGCAAAGCGCCAATGTAAGTTCGTCGATGGCCCCTGATTTCCGCTTCGTCTCGAACCCCTCCCAAAGAAACTCTGACAAATTTTCTTCCCAGTGCCCGGGCAATGGATTTGCCTAATGATGTCTTACCCGTTCCCGGAGGACCCACCAGACAAAGAATTGGTCCTTTCATGTCGGGATTAAGCTGACGAACCGCCAGATATTCCAGCATCCTCTTTTTTACTTTTTCTAAATCGTAATGATCTTCATGCAGAACTTTTTCCGCCTGGTTAATGTTCAGGTTATCCTCAGTGCTTTCAGACCAGGGAAGATCTGTGAGCCAATCAAGATAAGTTCTGATGACGGCATACTCCGCAGCAGCAGGAGAGATGTAATCAAGCCGGCTTAATTCCTTTTCGGCAGCTTTTCTGGCCTCCTCCGGCATGTTGATTTTTTCAATTTTTTCTTTTAGCTCCGCCAGCTCCGGGGATGATTCTTCCTTTTCCCCCATCTCTTTTAGTTCCTTTTGAGCTGCTTTTATTTGCTCACGAAGCCAAAAAATTCTTTGGGTCTTTAGCACTTCCTTCCCGGCTTCCTGACGTACATCTAAACCCACTTCCACCTCCTGAAGCAGGTCGAATAATTTTTCAAGCCTCTTTTGATTATCAGCTATTTCCAGGATTGTTTGTTTTTTTTCAATGTCAAAGGGTGAAAAGAGGGTTATCCGGTCTGCTAATTGGCCGGGGTGGACAGTTTGTTTTACCTGCTCTTCAATGGCTTTTGTCACTGTTGAGGGAATATTGGATCGTTGAATCATTTCCAGAACAGACTTTTTTACCTGTTCCATTATTTTTTCCGTCCCCGAAGACAGTTTATCTTCATTTAAGACCTCCACCTTGGCAACGAGGTACGGATATAGCAGAGAATATTTAATGACCCTGATTCTTTTTAACCCTTCGACAAAAATACGAAACCCATTATTTTCCTTGGTTAATCCGGTGATTTTGGCTAAAATACCTACCGGATACAGGTCGTCCGGGCCGGGATCATTTTTTTCAGGATCTCTCTGGGTAATGATGCCGATAATTTTATCTTTTTTCCAGGATTCCTCCACCAGCTTAATTGATCCCTCCCTGCCAATTAATAAAGGGACTTTTGTTGAGGGAAAAATCACCATATTCCTCAATGGTAATATCATCAATTCTTTACTTTCTATTTTATTT
>DAOWNY010000253.1 GCA_030642325.1 Deltaproteobacteria bacterium | reverse complement strand
GCGGGGAGACCAAAAGAGGGTTCTTTTGTGGGTATCCCTTTCATTTTTTCCTCGGGAATTTCCGCATTCATGGCTAAAAAATGATCGGTCATCAGTTCTTCACCTGCGACCTCGGTTCCTTTGATCAAAATGGAGTATCGATCGGGTTTTAACTGTAAATTATCTCTGATGTGGATAGGGGGGACAATGATGCCCATATCCAATACGATTTGACGACGGATTGATTTTATTCTTTCCAGTAATTCCCCATTTTGTTCAGCATCCACCAAAGGGATGAGTCGATAACCTACTTCCAGGCCCAGGACATCCACATTAAGCAATATCTCCACTTTTTCGGGCTCCCTGGATCGGTCGCTTTGAATCTTTTCTTCTTCTTCCTCCTCTTCCAGTGCTGTTGCTTCCCGGGATCGAAAAATGGAATAAGCACCTGCCCCGGCTAAGATGCTGAGAAAAATAAAGGTGGTTTTTGGTAAACCAGGAATAAGAGCCAATAGAAAAAGAATTGCCGCAACAATCCCGATTGCTCGAGGATGAAGTAATAATTGACGGCTCAAACTGCTTCCCAGGTCGGAGCGGGAAGAGGCTCTGGTAACCACAATTCCGGCGGCAGTAGATACTATCAGGGCAGGAATCTGGGTTACCAATCCATCACCTACGGTCAAAAGAGTATAATTCCTGGCGGCAGCGGAAATACTCATACTTTGCTGCAGAACCCCGATTATTAATCCCCCGACGATATTTATTAAAGTAATAATTATTCCGGCAATGGCATCCCCTCTCACGAACTTGCTTGCCCCGTCCATAGCCCCGTAAAAATCAGCTTCTTCGCCGACCATTGCCCTTCTCTTTCGGGCTTCTTCCTCATCGATTAATCCCGCATTCAAATCGGCATCAATGCTCATCTGTTTCCCGGGCATGGCATCCAGTGTGAATCGGGCAACAACTTCCGCAATCCTTCCCGTTCCCTTGGTTATCACTACAAAATTGATAATCACCAGGATGACAAAAATTATCATCCCAACTACATAATTGCCTCCCACCACAAAGGAACCAAAAGTTTTGATAACTTGGCCCGCTGCCGCAATACCTTCATTTCCGTGGAGAAGAATCAATCTTGTGGAAGCAACATTTAAAGACAGTCTAAACAGGGTAACTATCAACAAAATTGAAGGAAATATTGAAAACTCCAGGGGCTGCAGGATATACATCACCACGAGAAGAATGATGAGGGCAAAAGTGATATTGAAAGCGAGCAGCACATCAAGCATAAAAGAGGGGAGAGGAACGATCATAACGGCTAATATCAATATCACCCCTGCCGCCAGAACTATATCGCTTTTTCCTAGAAAATAAGAAGATATTATTGGTCCCTTAACCTTTTCTTCCATTTTTTTGCTCTTCACCGGTTATTTAGTGCCCGTTTAAAACAGGCTCCCTGCAAATAAACAGGGGCACATGGTTTAGATAATCTTAAGTTGAGCTCTTAGCTGCGGTTAGCTTTGAAAAACCTAGGTATTACGACAGCTTAAAATAAATACCCAATGGATTAAAATTTGCAACAGCTAAACATCTTGTGATCATTTTGGCTAATAGCTAACTGCTAAAGGCTAAGTGCTCAATTCAGGATAATATAATAATCAACCTTCCTGTTTGCTCCCCGCGGGTGCCTTTCCTTTTATTCGATAAACATATGCCAATATTTCGGCAATCGTCTTGTAAAGATTGACGGGAATCGTTTGACCCACTTCACATGCCTTAAACAATACCTGGGCCACTCCCTTATTTTCAACCATGGGAATATTATTTTTCCGGGCAATCTTCTTAATCTGTTCCGCAATGAATCCCGCCCCCTTTGCCAGCACTTGCGGAGCTTCCATATTGCCATGATCATAACCGAGGGCAACCGCCAAATGGTCCGGGTTGGTTATCACAACATCGGCTTTGGGGACCGCTGAAATCATACGACGCCGGGCCATTTCCCGCTGAATGCTCTTGATCCTTGCCTTAATCATGGGATCGCCTTCCCTCTGTTTAAATTCTTCCCTTACTTCCTGATGGGTCATGCGCAGTCCCCGTTCATGTTCCCATCTTTGATAGAAATAATCAAAGGCAGCAAGCGTGATTAAAATTAAAGAAGTATTAAAAATTATTTTAAAAGAAATCCTGCCGATATAGACCAAAATCTCCCATACTTCCAAATTCGCCAAACAGGTAATATTGGAAAACTCATTCTTGACCGTCCCATAGGCAACGTACCCCACCACCGTGATTTTAAAGATTGATTTAACTAGCTCAATCAAAGATTGCCGGGAAACTACTCTCTTCAATCCGCTGATGGGGTTGATTTTGGAAAATTTAGGAACAATCGGTTCCCCGGTCACTAAAAATCCTACCTGAAAGAGGTTGGTTGTTATACCCAGTACCAATACAACCAGCATTAAAGGTATCAAGATTATAAATAATTTCCTCAATAAAATAAGAGAAAGGGAGGAGACGGTCACTTCATTCAACTCAAACTCCCCAATCAGGCTAAAGACCCCCCCGGTCAGACTGAGGATGTTCTGGATAAAAAAACCGGCGGTCAGGTACAGCAGAAGTAACGACCCCATGAGAATTGATACGGAAGAAATTTCTCTGCTCTTGGCTACCTGACCCTTTTTTCGCGCATCTTGCCGTCTTTTTGGAGTAGGTTGTTCAGTCTTTTCCTGACTTTTGTCTTCCGCCATTTGTCGTTACTCCCCGGAGGGATTATCCCATTAATCTAAATATCAAATAAAATTCATTTCCCAGGTTATTGAACAATTTTGTCAGCAAAACGTTTAATAAAGGCAATGAAAGCCCCAAAAAAAGAAGACCGATAGTGATCTTTATGGGAAATGCCACAATAAAGATATTCATCTGGGGAACAGTTCGGGCAATGACTCCCAGGGCCATGGAGGTAAATAACAACACCGCAACCATCGGTGCACCTATCTTGACGCCAACGGAAAAAATATTTCCCGAAAGTCTGATGATTTCATTTATTAAACCCGAAGAAAAATTGAAGCCAAGGGGAGGAACCAATGTAAAACTGTCGGCAACTGCCCGTAAAAACCAATGGTGAGCTCCCACCGTTAGAAATATCAGCATGGCCAGTATATTTTGAAACTGAGCAACAATGGAAATTTGATTGCTGGTTTGAGGATCAAGTACGTTGACGATGGCAAATCCCATCTGAAAACCCACCAGTTGACCGGCAAGTTGAATGGCGGCAAATATCACTTGCACTGCAAAACCGATGATCACTCCGATT
>DAOWNY010000369.1 GCA_030642325.1 Deltaproteobacteria bacterium | reverse complement strand
TTTGCTACCGGTCGTGCCTGGGAACAGATCAGACAATCAATCGCCTACCCCAACCTTAATGTAAAAATTGTAGCCAGCCACGGGGGAATTACAGTGGGGGAAGACGGTGCATCTCACCAGTCTGTCGAGGATCTTGCCCTTATGCGGGTTCTTCCCAATATGACAGTGATTGTCCCTGCCGACGGAATCGAAACAAGAAAGGTAATAGAAAAAATAATTGAATATCAAGGCCCGGTTTATGTAAGGGTTTCAAGAAGCAAAACCCCGGTGATATTTGATAATTCTTATCAATTTGAGATAGGAAAGGGGCAAGTTGTACTTCCGGGGGATGATATTACAATTTTTAGCACGGGAATAATGCTCTCCATCTGCCTTGAAGCTGCCGAACTGCTTAAAAAGGATGGGATTAATGCCCGGGTGATTAATCTGGCAACCATAAAACCGCTGGACCGGGAATTAATTCTTGCAGCCGCCCGAGAAACCAAAGCAGCAGTCACAGTGGAAGAGCATTCCATAATCGGCGGCCTGGGTAGTGCCGTCGCCGAATTTCTTGTAGAAAATTGTCCCATTTACTTAAGCCGGGTAGGAATTCAAGATAGATTTGGTACTTCAGGCAATGCCGAGACTTTATTAACCCATTACGGCCTGACTCAAAACAACATCGCCGGCGTGGTTAAGGAGGTTTTTCAAAAAAGACGGAATTGATTCATGATTCGAATGTATCATGTGAATAAAACATATGAAAAAAATGTTCTTGCCCTGCAAGATATAACCCTCAATATAGCAAGGGGGGAATTCGTATTTTTTACAGGGTCAAGCGGTGCGGGAAAAACAACCCTGTTGAAGCTGCTCTTTTGTGAGGAGAGGCCAACCAGCGGACAGATCTTAATTAATAACATTAATATCACCAATATTGAGAAACCCCGGATTCCCTATTTAAGAAGACGGATTGGTTTTGTATTTCAAGATTACAAGTTATTTAACAATAAAACGGTCTTTGACAATGTGGCTTTTGCCTTGGAAGTAATCGGGGTAAAAAGGAAAAATATTAAAACTAAAGTGGGGCACGTCCTGAGTATGGTGGGTCTTTCCTCCAAAACCGACTTTACACCTCTAAGCCTTTCGGGGGGGGAGAAGCAAAGGGTGGCAATTGCCAGGTCCCTGATCCACGATCCCCTCATTCTCCTGGCCGACGAACCCACCGGAAACCTGGATGCGGATATTTCCATGGATATAATAAATCTTTTAAGTAATATTAATGCATACGGAACCACTGTGGTGGTCACCACCCACAACAAGGAGATGGTGACCATGTATCAAAAAAGGGTAATAGGGCTGGAGCAAGGTAAAGTCCTTAATTATAAATCTCCTCCTGACTTTACCCGGATTAGCCCCTTTTTTAACAAAAAATAATAGAGTATATTTGGTAGAACAGATGCCGCTGGGATATTCCCCGTATTTTTTAAGGATAACCGTCAATAATATAAAAAAGAGTATATTTTTAAAC
>DAOWNY010000127.1 GCA_030642325.1 Deltaproteobacteria bacterium | reverse complement strand
TTTTCCCCGGAGAAATATCCTTCAAAGGGTTATTTCTCAGCCGCACAATAACCCTCACCCCTTTTTTTGAGGTTTCGCTGCCGGGATTTTTTCCTTGCATGGTATCAATCCTCATATTTGATGCCTGCCGGGAGAGACGAAGTAAGTCCGCATGGTTGTTGGAATCCCCATTGGCAAAGACACTGCCCGGGAAACAACCAAAAATAAGAACACAGAGAAAAATTTGCCACTTATGAAAAGTCACCACCTACCTCCAAAAGTTCCGATTTAATTTTGAGACTTAATAAAATTACAATAACCGGATGTTAAGTGCGGACTCTCGCAATTCCAGCCCGGTTACCCCCAGGTAGCAAGGATTATGCCAATGGATTTAATTCGAATCGATTAATGAACGTAAATAATGAGTTATCAATTATTTATCCTAATGATACTAGTGCGTTAGATGGTAAATAAAAAATCCGTTAACCAGTATAATGATAAAAAGGCCCGCATTTTGTAATGGAAAGTGTCATGTATCTCCGGGGAAAGCTTGCGGAACCGGTATTTATAATCAGACGTCAATCAAGCTTAACCCCTTAATATTTAAAGGATATATTCTTTTTATCAAACAATTTTATTTTGTCAGGCCTTATCCCATGGAGAGGGGAATGGATTTTGCATGTCTAATATATTAGACAAACGTTCAGAGGATATTCAATATTTTAGACAAGTCCCTTAACATATCGATAGGACATAAGTTATTGAGCAATTATTCTGACAATATGATGGGATGTGTCTAATTTATTAAACATTGGACATGGATTTGAATCTTGGCTTTGTAATTTTGTAAGTAACTTTGTAATTTTTTAAGTAATTTAAGGAGCCGGTACCCGGAATTCAGCCTTTCTTCGCGGGCGCGGCAAGACGGGGAGGATTTGGAGATAGCAGATGGATAAACAACAGATATTGGTAGTAGATGATGATGAAAGCATCACTTTTTCTCTCAAAATTTTTCTGGGGAAGGCAGGTTATCGTGTGGATACCACCGCAAGCGGCCTGGAAGCCTGGAATCTGATTGAAACCAAACAATATCCCTTGATACTAAGCGATATAAGCCTGCCCGGAATGACCGGTAAAGAGATTCTTAAAAAGGTAAAAACCAGGGGGATAGACTGTGAGTTAATATTGTTCACCGGTTACGGCAGCGTCAGGGATGCGGTAGACTGCATTAAAAATGGGGCGTATGACTATTTCATCAAACCGGTTGATAATGATAAGCTGTTGATGGCTATTGAAAGGGCATTGGAACATAAAGCCCTGCGGGATGAAAATCGGGGGCTCAGAAAAAAGCTGGGAAAGAATTATGATAAACAGATCGTATTTTGTTCAAAAACGATGGAAGATCTCCTCAACAAGGCCAAAATTGCTGCGGAAACAGGGGCAACAATATTAATTACCGGAACAAGCGGGACGGGAAAGACCCGCTTGGCCAAGTATATCCACAATCATTCGAAAAAAAGAGATCAGCCGTTTGTGGAGGTCTCTTGTGGAGTTCTGTCCGAAAACCTCTTGGAATCCGAATTGTTCGGCCATAAAAAAGGCGCCTTTACCGGCGCTGTTTCTGATAAAAAAGGTAAATTCGAAGCGGCAAAGGATGGAACGATTTTCCTGGATGACATCAATTCAGCTTCCATGGGTTTACAAACCAAGCTTTTAAGGGTCATCGAACAGAAGATTTTTGAGCCTGTGGGAGATACCAGAACTCTCGAAACAAATGCAAGGGTTATCGCCGCCACCAACCACGACCTTTTGGAACTAAGCGAAAAAAAGGTTTTTCGGGAGGACCTTTTTCACCGGCTAAACGTGATCAGTTTTGGAATCCCGAGCTTGCGGGAGAGAAAAGAAGACATTCCCGTTCTGATCCACCACTTCATGGCAAACTCTTCCGATAAATACCTAAAGCCCATTAAAATGATAGATGAGAATGTCCTGGTTAGTTTATCCGAATATTCATGGCCCGGAAACGTTCGGGAACTTGAAAACATTATCGAACGAGCAGTTATTTTTTCTCAAAATAATGAAATTAAGATGTCGGATATCCCTGAATATATTGTCAGTAATAAAAAAACGAAGGAGGATGAAGTGTTAACCAAAGGAAGTTTAAAGCTTTCCCGGGTGTCGGCAATGTTCGAAAAAGTCCATATCCTGAGAGTGCTTAAGATGAACCATAGCAACAGAAATAAGACGGCGGAATCGCTGGGAATCAGTAGGGCTACTCTCTTTAATAAAATGAAAAAATACGATATGCTGGGTAATAATGAACAAAAGATGTAATTGTTAATAGACCGGCCTTTGAGCAATAACCGGAATATCAATCGACCGGAAGCGAGACCGTCACTTCACAGCCCGATTCCTTGCGATTTTTGATATTTATCGTCCCTCCGCAAGTTGCTACTATTTTATTGCAGAGCGTTAATCCCAGACCCGTTCCGTCTTTCTTGGTGGAAAAGAAAGGTTTCATCACGTTTTCAATAATTACCTCGGGAATTCCCTCTCCGTTATCCCTGAAGACTACATCGACGTGTTTTTGATCAGGGTTGTCAAGGATTTCGATTTCAATGACACCTTGGTCACCCATTGCATCAAAAGCATTATTGATAATGTTTATAAAAACATTGTAGATGTCGGTTGAAACCGGAATATCGATGCGCCCGCTCCTGTAGGATTTCTTCACATGAATATTTTTATCTGATAACTTGGGCAGCATAATATGGATGGTTTCATCAAGAATTTGATTGAGCGAGATAGGGGCGGTCTTGCACGAAGACTCGGTCTTTTCCATACCTATCTTGCTCCATTTCAAAAAACCTTTGATGGTATTTGACATCCTTTCAACAGTGGAATATATCATCTTGAAATATTCACTTTCCACCCTGTTGCCGATTTCATTTTCTATGATTTTGACCAGCCGGTTTAACCCGTCAAGGGGATTATTTAAATCATGAGCAATGCCGGCCGCCAATAGCGCCATGACGGATTGATTTTCCTGGTCTAAAAATCGTTTCCAGATTTTTTCCTGGGTACCTATATCTTCCAGCACAATTAAGTATAGTTTTGATTGCGGCAGCTCTTCTTTGCCGGGGATAGGAAGCATTTTAGTGATAAAAAAATGTGTGTTCTCCGGGGTTTCCATTGAAATCAGATGATCGCTCAGAAACATATGGCCCTTATTGATCGCTTCTTTAAATTTATCTTGAACATCTTTTTTCAGATTGTCCCAAAACGGCTCATCAAATATCCGATCGGATAAAATGTTGTCTTTTCTGCCAAGGGTATTTTTATATTTACCGCTTGCTCCCAATATCCTGTATTGGTCATCAATTACCAACATAAATACGGGCAATGATTTTGCAAAAAAATTACTTTGCTCTTGAAGGCGGTCAGGCACTTCCCCCAATTTAAAATCCTGGTGTTCCTTTTTTTCACAATTCATTGAGTTTATCCTATTTAATTTATCAACCACCTTTTTTGTAGCCAATGACACGTTCAGGAAATCTTCAACATGATATTTTTCGCCTGACATTTTTCCGTGCAAATATAGTTTACCCCAATTTGTCTTGGCATCTTCAATGGGAATCACCATACATTCCTGAGAATCAGCCGGATTTTTTTGCGAAGAACCATTGTATGCTTCGGTCATGGGAAGTAAGGAAGAATCCGGGGCGACAAAAGGATTTTGAGAAAAGAGATAATCCGCCTTATTCCCCGGAGCATCTTTGACGGCAATAAATGAAGCCGTTTTTGATGGTTTTTTCAGATTTTTCTCCCGGGTATGATTGAGAAAAATAGAACCTGTTTTGCTTTGGGTAATTTTCGAGGCAGTCTTTAAAAATTGTTTTAGGAGATCATCTTTGGAGTCATATTTTTCCAGAGAAGGAGAAAATAAGCTCACATTTTTTATTGCCGAGGAATAGTCAGGCAAACGGATGAAGTCAAGGTAACTATTGTTAGCGGGAGGCAAAGCGTCATTGATGTGACTATTTTTGATGGTCCCGTTTTGTTTAAAATCACCAGTTAAATCATATTGGTAGTTTGTTGCGCCTAACGGCTCATTAAGTGTTTCGCACCACAAATTTTTAGGTTGGTATTGCATATAATCCCTTTCTGTTATGGCCACCATTATCCTTAACGTTTTATATCCATCCACCAAACAACTATGTAGCTATTACAATAATACTAATCGTTGGTATGCTTGCCGACCGGGGCTCTTTTCTTTTTTCCCCGAATATTACGTTTTATCAACATACCCGTTAATCCCGAACCAATCAGGAGCAGAGTCCCGGGGATGGGAACGGGTACGCTACCGGTTGGATGAACAGCCTGGGCATAAAAGATGGAAAGACCATTGTCCTCACCCGGTAAACTGTGAATCTTGAGGACCCTGGCCAAATCAGGATCAGGGGGATATTCCAGATCACACCAGTAGACCAGGGTCTGCAGATTATTTAACAAAAGGACAAACATATGATGGTGCCCCAGTTGGTAGTGTCTCATCAGAGGAGTCTTCCATTTACCCAAAGAAGATGTCCCCCATTTCACTTTCAGAGCAGTATCGATCTTCAAAGGGCTGCCGGCATCCCCGTTAAAGCCGGAGGAGATCCGCCAGTCATTCCCGGCAATACTGAAACTACCTGCAGAATCAACTCTCCATCCTTGATAAAAAGCCGCACCCGCCACCGTTGAAAATCCTGAGATTATCACTAAGACCATTGCGGTCAAGACCAATCTTCCCATAACGTTGTCTCCTTACATTACCTACTTAAAATTGAGAACTGCAGAAATTGATGAAAATATAGAAATAACTGTGAGTCGATCCAAATTTTATTCATAAAATCCTTTCTCATCAGATGCTTGATGCCTGACCATAATAAGCAGCAATACTAAAGAAAAAAAGAGGCGATTAAAGGAGAATGACTTTATAAAATATTTACCGGACTTGTTAAATAAATTTGCCAAATCCTCCTCCCATAATTTTATTAAAACCTTTTTTCTCCGATTAACATCAAATGGGAGCTCGATTTAAAACAAATGGGATATGAATACAAGTATAAATATATAAATAAGTGATCGCAATTTTAATGCCAAAGACAGGGAGCTTCTAACAGACTTTAATAATTCCTTGAAATATTAGTTAGATAGGTTTTAATTTTTTTGGAGGGATTTTTTCAAGGTAAAAAAAAGAGGAAAATTTTTTGACTTATTGTGTAAATTTTTTCTCATTAATTCTAATCTTCACCACATATTCTTCTCCCTGGATTCATCCCGGATGTAAAATATGTTCGACAGGATAGGCATAATTTTTTATTTGCACCCTTTTTTTATATCCTGATCATCCTGTAGATCCTGTCAAAAAAAAGTAGCTGAACTGTTTTACGTTAAGGGGAGATATTGATTTACCTTGAGCGTGAATACATGAATAAAGTAAATGCTCACGGATTCGGGGGAGAGAGGAAAC
>DAOWNY010000208.1 GCA_030642325.1 Deltaproteobacteria bacterium | reverse complement strand
TTAACAAAAATGATTTCGCAGGGTTTGGATGTATGATTTTTGATGCTTTCGACGCACTGCTTAAGATACTTTGGCTGATTTGAAGTAAGAATGATGATGATGGAGGCGGAAACAGGCCCGGCGGATTTATTGGTCATAACTCCCTCGACAGGTTGATGGGCATCCCGGTTAACTCCTTTCTTCTTTCCCGGATCGGGATTGAGGCCCCTGATTATTTTGCCGGCTGCCTGCGCCTTTTGATACAAATTGCGAATTTTTTCATTTTCATTCCTTTGTATCTCGCGGTTTGAATGTTCGATACTATGGGGAGATCGTAAATATAGCCCCAATTGAACGGGAATATGTAAAAAAGTATTGGTTTGGGAAATACGCAGCCAGAATTCATAATCTCCCGAGGTAACAAATGAATCATCAAAAAAGCCGTATTCATCATGAACACTCTTGCGCCACATGGGCTGGGGACCCATAAAGCACCCCCTTTCCAGCAAATCTTTCCTGTTCCAGTTGAGCCAGGAAAAATTGCCGACAGGAGAACAGGTATCAAAGCTTTCATTTTCCGTTTCAGTAATAATTAAATCAGCATAGATCAGAGCAACTGCCGGGAAGGATTCCAGGGTTTTGACCATCACCTGAAAGGCATCCTTACGATGACGATCATCGGTGTTGGCGTTGGTGATATACTTCCCGGAGGCCGCTCTTATTCCCCGGTTCCAGGCGGCATAGACAGTTTCACGTTGGTCGGTTTTTAGATAATGAATATTTGGATATTTGTCTTGTAATTCTTTGATTATCCCTTCCTCATTCTGCCCGGAACCGCTATTGACAACAACGATTTCCAGTTTATCCGCAATGGTTTGCGCCTCTAAATCTTCGATACATCCCCGGATAAAGCGTTCAGCATTATAAGTGGATACGATTGCCGATACCAAATATTTTTCATCGACCTTATCACCGGATTGATCGCTTTCCGAAAGTCCTTTGGCATTGTTCAGATTGTCAAGGCTTTGTCTTGCATCACTGTTTTCCGGATAAAGCTCAATTACTTTTTCAAAATATATTCTTGCAGTATCATGGCTATCCGCTTTAAGGGACATATGACCCAGGGCAAGCAGAGTTTCCTGATCCCTTGGATGAGTCTCCAGAATTTTCAGGTAAATCCTGATTGATTCCCCGGGGCCGGCCAATACAAAGTAATAAAAATCAGCCAGGTTCTTTTGAAAGGTAATATTGTCAGGTTGGAATCTTACTGCCTGCCGGTAGTGATAAAGCGCTTTCTCCTTGTTCCCGTTTTTATAGAATAAGACCCCAAGGTCGTTATGGGCAGGGGCAAAATCCGGATATGATTTTACTATCTTTTCCAGGGCTTCAATTGCTTCTTCGTCCTTGCCGCTATCGATAATCGATTGAATATGCCGATATGCCTTTGGGGGAGAAGAGGTCTTAATTGCCTTCTTGTCGGAATTATCCAAAGATGACAAAAGTTGAAGAAACTTTTTGTCATCAGGGTTTAGCCTCAAATATTTTTCATAAACTTTTCTTGCCTCCCCAGGATGTCCGATGGATATAAAAAAATCGGCAAAAGAACCGGCAATCTGCCGGCTGGAAACATCAAGGGCAAAGGCCCGGTTAAAACATTTAGATGCCTCATTAAAATTTTCTTGTTTCCAGAATATCATCCCAAGCATAAAATGCGCCCGGGAATAATGGGGAGATAATTCCAATGTCTTGCGAAAGGCATAGACGGCATCAGTAATTTTTCCCTCATTCAGTAAATTCTCACCATGACCATAAAGCTCTTCAATAATCTTTGAGGACTCATGGTCGATCCCCTCACTGATGACGTTGCTTTTCTTCTGCAAAATATCTTCCCGGAGAGATTTTTCAAGAATCATTGATCGGGCTTTTTGATCCTCAAGAAGAGAAGCAGTATTTTTATGATTGAGAAAAAGGGCATGCCCCCGGCTCATCTTAGAATTGGAAAGGGGGGCAAAACCAAAATAACCGAAGTGCTCTTTCAGCAATTCTTTGATGGAATTTAGAGATTGGATCCTCTTTTGGCATTGCTCCTCGTCGACTTCCAGGTATATTATACTTAACCGGGAAAGGAGGGATGATGAAATCGATGAAAAAAACCGGTGTCCCATCCCCTGAATATTAAAAATAATCATATCCGGCTTGATGAGTTGACGGGATTCAATGAATTTCTCAAAAATCCGGCATTTCACAATGAGAGTCTTTCCCGGCAAAAATCGGGACTGTTCTCCCATATGCAAACTAAGATGACTATTTTTTTGATTGACCACCAAAAGATCGCAGCAATCATCCTGATCCGAAAAAATATCCGGAAAAACTTCAATCCTAGAATTTTTATTGATAGATCCTTCTGTTTTCTGAAAAATATCCGGAACCGGGATAAAAAGATAAATCTTTTTTAAGTTCTTAAATAGACTGAAATAAAATTCGCATCTTTGAAGATCGCAGGCACCAACAATTGATAAAACCTCAATTTTGGATGTTATCTCTTTTGCCCCCCAGGCAAGCTCAGTTAATAAGTCATCACCGTTGGATACAAATTTCCCTTCCCGCCAAAGAATTTGATTCTCATCTGATGATATCCCGGGTTCTGCGACTTTTACCGGAAATAAATTCCCTGATTTATCTTCTTCTTCAATCAGTTTGCCCTGCCAGAGATCCCGGTAATATTCAATCCGGGAAGAACGAAAAGGATAATTTAGCTTTGAATCCTTTGCATTGCTTAAGAGGGTTAATGAGAGTCCGTAGTTTTTTTTACCAGCTTCCACCAGGGCAAGCCAGAAAAACATTATCCCGTAACCAAAATTTTCTCCGTCGGTTTGCCAATAGATGATTTCTTTCAATTTGGAGTTCAGATTCGCTTCCATGTCGGAAATCCTGGAATCTGCAAGGATGATTTCCGACATTCGAATCTCATCGGAAGAATCCGGGGCAAGAGTCAAAATAAAATCATTTTTAGTAAGTGGTTTATTTTTATAAAAAAAGGTGCTCAATTTTTCCACCGTATTCATTGCCCTGAGACTTAAATCAAAATTGAGTGGAAATCCTGAAAGTTCAGTTGCATAGGTATAAATTTCCACCAAATCCATTGACCTGAAATTACCGGAATCAATAAAATCGGTCTCCCTTTTAAGCAAGATTTTCTCATCACTTTTTTTTAGGAGCTTTTTGATAAAATCGATTATTTTGTTCTCAAATTGTCGCCGGGTGCCGTGTGGGATCTTGGTTTGATCCCAAGTGAGTCCCAGCTCATCGGCAATCAATAAAGAAAGGGATTCCGGTTCGGTCTTGGGTTCCAGCAGGTTTTTAGATGATTGGGGGTTTGGAATAAACCTCAATTCTTCTCCGGTTTTATGATAAATTTCCTCTATATAATATTCAATTGCATTTATATTCAGGTGGATCCCATCGGTCTGAAGTAAGTCTTTTTTGGGATATCCGTCTTCATTGAGAATTTTTTCCAGAGGGTTGATTACGGCAATCCCTCTTTTTTCACACCATCTTGATAAGTTCTGATTAAAATCCTTAGAACATTTAAAGATATCTTTCCTGCTCACCCCTAAAAATTGGAGATCGTTTAATTGCTGGGGAGATATAAGCCAGCCGAATTTACCATTTACGTTCAACTCGCTAAATATCTTCTGATAATTTTCCAGTAAATCTTTGA
>DAOWNY010000238.1 GCA_030642325.1 Deltaproteobacteria bacterium | reverse complement strand
GTCAGCAAACAAACGTTTAGCTTTGAAACACCGAGGTATTACATAAGCAAGAAATAACACCCAATGGGGGAAGTTTTGTAACAAACAGCAAAACATCCTGTGATCATTTCGAACTAATAGCTGGCTGCTAAAGGCTAACCGCTCAATTCAAGTATTGGTAAAACTTAGGATCCAAGATGTATTTATGAGTCCTTTTTTTGAAGATTTCGAAGTCTTGAACAATTTAAAAAAACTAATTCCGGAATTGGAATCGATAGCAAGCATGTTTTTTATCGTTATAAAATTCATTTCATTGAAAAAACCGTGAATCGTTAACGGTCATAAAAATTCGCATGCTTTGTTCCTTTAAATAAAAATCAGAAATATCAGGGAGAATGGATGGGAATCCCTGAAGAAAGAACTGATATTTTATACATTAAGCGATAACCGGAAAGTCGGTTTTGAGACCTGGATGGTAAAAAACTCCCATCGCCGGCTGAAAAATAATTTTTTCTTTATTGACTAAAAAATAATTTTCTTTTATCTTTAGATGTATAATGTTGAGAACATATTTGGTATAAAAATTCCCCGCCAACAAATGGGCAGGTGAATACAATGTTAATGAAATAACGACGAAGGAAAGCAAACAATGAATAACGCAAAAACCGTAGTCTTGCTGACAGGCTTAACCATCCTCATGCTGTTAGCCGGTCAGGCACTGGGGGGAAGAGGCGGAATGACCATGGCCCTTATTTTTGCCTGCATAATGAATATAGGCGCTTACTGGTTCAGTGATAAACTTGTCCTTAAAATGTACCGTGCCAGGCAAATAAGCTCGTCCGAATTCCCCAAGCTTCACCAGATTGTCCGGGAATTGACCCAATATCAGGGGATGCCCATGCCCAAGCTCTATATCATTCCGCAGGAAGCTCCCAACGCCTTTGCTACCGGGAGAAATCCTGAACACGCCGCCGTTGCGGTAACCGAAGGAATTATGAATTTGTTGACAAAAGAGGAAATATCCGGGGTACTGGCCCATGAACTTTCCCATGTAAAAAACCGGGATATATTAATCGGGACAATCGCTGCTACCATTGCCGGGGCAATAACTTTTTTGGCTTCCATGGCAAGATGGGCGATGCTTTTTGGGGGAATGGGAGGGGATGATGATGATGAAGGAGGCAGCCCCCTGGGACTAGTTGTTGCATTAATAATGATGATTTTAGCTCCGATTGCCGCCATGCTTATTCAGATGGCCATTTCCCGGTCTCGGGAGTACCTGGCGGACGAAGGAGGGGCAAAAATGTGCCGTAATCCCCTTTATCTGGCAAATGCCTTACAAAAGCTGCAAAGAGGGGCGCAAGCCGTTCCCCTGCATGTTAATCCGGAAATATCCCAGGTAACTTCTCATATGTTTATTGTTAATCCCTTGAGAGGTAAAGGGTTGGCTGCCCTTTTTTCCACCCACCCTCCCTTGGAAGATCGGGTGAAGCGACTGGAAAAAATGGCCCGGACCGGAATACACTAAAAACCCCTTCATTAAACAGATCATCGAGTGGAATAAAAAGGGACGGGCGAATAATACTCCATTTTCCGGGAAACAAAGTCTCGGTAATTTTTTTGAGCTTTTTTCAGGTCGGGAGCAAACTGTGTTCGCCTGCGGTATTTCCATTACCAGATGATAGTGTCCATCAATACATAGCAGTGAAGAAGAATACCATAGCGATCATGATAATCGGCCGGGATTTCGAGAAACTTTTTCCGATCAATGTCGTTAATAAAGATATTCCTGTGTTCATTACCCCGGCTGGTGATATGATACAAAGCACCGGGATATTGTATTCTTATTGGTCTTCCCATGCCGCATCTGTAATATAAAAATAATTTAATGTCGAATATCCAGACCAGCAATCTGTTTCCGGTGTCTTCATGGTGGGTGCTTTTTAATCATCATAGGAAGAAATAGTCTGTGCAACCGTCCTATATTGAGCTTTTTAAAAAGGGGGAGTTGAAAGAGAGAATTGAGAAGCTCTACCGGATGATTAGGGAATGTTGCCTCTGCCCCCGAAACTGTACAGTAAATAGGCTGGAAGGGGAAAGGGGGATATGCAAGACCGGCGAGCTCCCCGTGGTTTCAAGCTACAATCTACACTTCGGAGAAGAAGATCCGCTGGTAGGAGAAGGGGGCTCGGGCACCATATTTTTCACCCATTGTAATTTGTTGTGCAACTTTTGCCAAAATTACGAAATCAGCCATCTTGGGGAAGGGGAAGAGGCGTCTTTGCCGGTGCTGGCGAAG
Source organism: Deltaproteobacteria bacterium (assembly GCA_030642325.1). Classification (GTDB taxonomy): domain Bacteria; phylum Desulfobacterota; class DAOWNY01; order DAOWNY01; family DAOWNY01; genus DAOWNY01. Next base: position 1,150 of record DAOWNY010000238.1, on the reverse strand, counting down.
ATGATGCTTGCTCTTCAGGAGAGAGGTTGCCATAATATTAATTTTGTTACTCCCACGCATGTGGTTCCCCAGATTGTCGCTTCTTTGCCTCTGGCCATCGAAGGAGGGTTAAAAGTTCCGCTGGTTTATAATTCCGGTGGTTATGATTCGGTGGATACCTTGAAGCTGCTTGAAGGCGTTTTTGATATTTATATGCCGGATTTTAAATTTGTTTCCAGGGAGGTGGCCGCCAGCCTTTGCCAAGCAAAAGATTATCCTGAAATAGCAAAAAAGGCTATTAAAGAGATGCATAGACAGGTTGGCGACCTGGTAACTGACGAAAGGGGAATTGCCCAAAAGGGTCTATTGATCCGTCACTTGGTTTTGCCTGAAGGAATGGCCGGAACCAGAGAAGTGATGAGATTTCTCTCCCGGGAAATTTCTCCCCGCACCTATGTGAATGTTATGGCCCAATATCGACCCTGCGGCAAGGCAATCCATTATCCTCCCCTCAACAGAAGTCTTACCCGTACCGAATATAATCAGGCAATAGAAATAGCTCTGGAAGAGGGGATAACCATGTTGGATAAAATAAATGTCCATTTAGATTATCGATTAATATAGTAAACATGCATATCGAAGGGAGTGATTAATAATGAATCCATCGACAGTTTTATTTGCGATAGAAGCGGGCATAAGATTGGGGAATAAAATCAATCAGGTTCTGATCGATAAAACGCTTGAAGGACCATTATTGCTACCCCTTGGTGATATGTATAATGATATTCCCGCCGCCAATGCTCAGGATTTTTTTGACGATAATATTAATCTCATTTCCGAAGGAGGTGCTTATTATCACATAAGAGACGATGAGGCAAAAAAGCTGGCCGCATATAAAACGATTATGCGTATCAGTGCAACGGCTGATACCAGCCCTGACAGTCATGCCGATGCGATATCCATTATTACAAATCTCAATGCGTTTGAACAATACAAAGACGGCTTTGGATCAAAACCGGTATTTCAAAGGATATTAGGGACTATTGTTGAAATTGGTATTGATTATGTTATTGCCAATCCGGATGCTCTCGGGGACAATAGCAATACCAGAAAATATATTGAGGCTTTCCTGAAGGGTATCGATGATACCACCTTCGCTGAGGGAAAGTGG
>DAOWNY010000213.1 GCA_030642325.1 Deltaproteobacteria bacterium | reverse complement strand
CAGAATTAAATAAATATCCATATTGTGGTCACGGGATATTAATTGGAAGCCGTAAACAGCAATGAGGATTCTTGGGGACGTCCTTAAATTATCAAATAACTCATAATAATCATGTATGGTAGTCTATTTTTAATTATATAGAGAGGAAAAGGGGTCACCGTTGACTCTTGGCAGAAAAGTGCCCCAGTAAATCAGTAACTTTTTGAATCACACATGGTTTTGGGATGATTGAGACCAGGGTATTCCGTTACAATAAAATGTTAAAAAACTTATAGCCTAGGAGATTTAATTGGCTGCTAAATACTTATGTTATGCAATAGCGATTTTGATTGTAATATTTTGCTTGGAATTATTTGAAGTCGTCGATGTCCCCTTCTTTGATCTACCAGATTTCCTAACTGAAAAGAGTAGCCTGATAAAAAAGACGACAGGCGGTTTAGAAGAAATACCGTACTAAAGAAAAGGAGGCAAATCTACTCTTGACCCTTGTTTCATTTTACAAGTGGGATTCAGTGTAAAAAGAGACTTCCTTAAATGGACAAAGCGCCCTTAAGTTTCTAAGTTTTTTAAGGACGATATTTTACTTATCATCTGATAGCATTAATAATTCAAAATTAATGGTGGCAAGAAAGCAGTCGGGGGCACATCGGAACGTACTTCAAAATATCAATTGATAATTAGTGAGAAACCGGATAAATGCCCTAGGAGGCTGTCCGAAAATGCCCTTTTCCCCAACCTCTTCATTATACTCAAAAAATTATCCTCGGAATATCAACTATATACCTGCGGTAATTTTTTTTGTATGCCTCGATTTTGGAAAAAATTGCTATTCTCGGACAGCCTCCTAGGTGCAATACCCGTGAATGAAATTTGTTGATTTTGACATATCAACGACTTGCAGGATTGGCCTGATCTCTTCACAATTTCTTGTGGATGGTTTGAAAACACAGCTTTAGCAAAAATGTACAATCAATTTTGGCTACCCCGTTTTTACAATTTAAGCTGAAAATAGGCAGAGAGGCTATTTCTGTAACTTATTGAAATTTAAGATAAATTTAATTTCATTCACGGGTATTGCTCCTAGGTGCAGTTCATCATGTTATCGCCTGAAAAGCTTTTCAGATAAAAAGGATTATCTGAACTTGAATACCAATTTTCATATTTTGAAGTATTTCCCCTCTCCCCCCGGTTCCCCTGGCACGAGGTATCCAAGGTGGCCCACTACCGGATCGAGGTAAATGCCATGACAAAGCCCATGATGATGAGGGAAGAGACATCACCGAATTGAGAGAAAGTATTATGACAACATTACGTCTTTTTTCCCAGAAGTTTGAATCTATTCCGGTGCCCACTTCCTGGTATCTCGCAGATCTTGGTGAATCGCGGGGAAGGCAAGAACTGTTTACCCGTCAATCTCCTCAGCGCCTCAAGGTGCTCAGGGAACATGCCCTTATTGAAAGTGTTGTTTCCTCCAACCGGATCGAAGGTGTTGAAGTAGATAAATCCCGGGTAGCCACCATTGTATTCGGAAAGTCGCTTTTGCACGACCGTGATGAAGAAGAGGTCCGTGGGTACCGGCAGGCTTTATCTTTGATCCATGAGCATAGCAAGGAACTTCTGCTTTCAGAAAAGACTATTTTAAGGTTGCACAGCTTGACGCGCGGGGAGATCTGGGATGCCGGCAGGTATAAGGATAAGGATGGCGATATCATCGAGAAATATCCCGACGGCCGTTCACGGGTCCGCTTCAAAACGGTTTCAGCCAATAACACCCCCGGCTTTATGAGGGAATTAACGGAACACTATGACGATGCTATCAAGGATCACAAAATCCCCCCCCTCATACTTGTTGCGGCCTTCAATTTGGATTTTCTCTGCATACATCCCTTTCGTGATGGAAATGGCCGCGTATCACGCCTGCTTCTTTTCCTTCAGTGTTATCAACTGGGTTTTGAGGCCGGACGTTATATCAGCCTGGAGCGTCTGATAGAGCAAAACAAGGAACGATACTACGAAACTTTGGAACTGAGTTCCCTCGGCTGGCACGAGGGCAAACACGATCCATGGCCCTATATCAATTACATCCTCTCCATCATGAAGATGGCGTATAAGGAATTTGATGAGCGCCTCGGCCGGCTTCAAAGCCCTAGGGGAGAAAAAACGGCTCTTGTTATTCATGCGATTGATAAGGCCCTTGGCCCTTTCCGCATAGCCGAACTTCAAAATGAGTGCCCGAATGTGAGCGTGGACATGATCCGAAAGGTATTGAAAAAATTACGGGACAAAAAACAGGTAGAATGCATAGGGCGAGGTCAAAACGCCCAATGGCGTAAGACAAGGAACTGGGAATTGGGTAATACCCAATGAATTGGGTAATGAATTGGGTAATTGTAAAGATTCAGCCATTTTTGAGACATGTGGGATATTCCCATTTGTTATTTCGTAACGAACTGGAATCTCTATTAATTAACTCGGAAGATATTGACTTCCGACCTGCTTCCGAGTCCTTTGCGCCCCTTTCCCGGCAACCGACCCCCTCAATCAGTAAGCACTCGTGGATATGGGGACGCACTTCAAAATATCAATTGATAATTAGTGAAACATCGGATAGATGCACCAAGGTGCAGTTCATCATGTTAATGGGCCGAGTAATTAATCGCCAAAAAAGCTTTTCAGACAAAAATGGGGGCAAAAGGGGACAACGTCCTTAAATAATCAAATAATTTTTTACTGCCTCCCTCAAAACAAAAACCTATTATGTGAGGAGAACTAGAATTTAGAATGGATTTAAGTCCTTTTATTAGGAGGGAGAAAAGGGGGACGGTGTTAAGAAAGTAAGTAACTCAATATGCCCAGCTATTATAAGGCTATAAAGGGATCAAGTCTCCGTTTGAAAGCGCCGATTAAGACCGGCGAGAAGTAGGGACTGAAAGAACCAGAAGAAAAGAAAAAAGCAAGCATGGGGACATCCATAAATAAGTAAATAACTTAATGTGAGACTATCTTTGTGACCCCTTCTACCACAGAAGGTGCCCCAAATGGGGACTATAAATTCAGCCCGTAGATGAACCGGCATCTACCTTTTCTGTTACAGATCATCATAATGAGAGAATATGGACGACTGGTGTGATCAACAAGATGTTGTTTCTGATGGAGATCGAATTTATCGATGTTCGAAATGTGGCAAAAGGCTTCATCCTCGAAAAATATTCGGAAACGATGGTGACATTGAAGGGTGGAGATTGCCGCCCCACAAAAAGAAGGGGCATAAAATCAAGGCAGCAAAGAGACGAAAGCATAAAATGCGAACCCCTTAACGAAGAGGGGGCAAGGGGGGACGTCCAAGAAAGAAAAGTGTGAGAAAAGTGGGCCGTCCATAAATAAGTAAATAATTATAAAGTGAAGCGGGACGCCCTTAAGTTTCTAAGTTTAAAAGAATTTGATAGCGAAATAGGAAGTCGAAAATTATGAATATAACAGTTTTTGGAATAGGTATAAGGGTGAAGCATGGGGACGTCCATAAGAAACTAAGAAACTTGACATGAGATGGTTGATAGATTAAAATACTCACTATGCCTAGATTAGCCCGCCTAGATGCACCCGGAATATTGCATCACATAATGATCCGGGGGAT
>DAOWNY010000276.1 GCA_030642325.1 Deltaproteobacteria bacterium | reverse complement strand
TCAGGAGCCGAAATAGAAGAAAAATAGGCCTTAAGCAACTTACTGACTTCTGAAAGCTTAAGACATTAATTTTGAAGTATCACCTTAAAGAATCTTTTTAAAGAATTAAATAATAACGACATTCATAACTGCTCGGGTGTTATTTTCACCCGATAAAGACATAAATGGCTACCCCGCTGCTTTTTACCTTCAACCTTTCAGCCTATCTTGCCTGAATAGTTACGATGCTTGTGCAACATTCATATACACGGCTTTATACGGTTTTGTCTTTTTTAAAGCTTTTTTGACATATATACCGCAAAAAGAACCTTTTTGACGAATGGGTCTACTTTATGCTACGCTACCAAAAATTTATCATAACTTGATGAAAATAAGAAAGGGTACAAAAAATGGCGTTTAATGATCTGAGGGAATTTATTACAGCATTGGAAAAACATGGAGAAATTCAAAAAATCAAAAAAGATGTGGACTGGAATCTGGAAGCGGGGGCTATCATACGAAGATGTAATGAAACCGGAGGGCCCGCCCAGCTTTTTGAAAAAATCAAAGATTATCCCGGGCACCGCATTTTCGGGGGGCCCCTGGCGACGCTCCGGCGTCTGGCCATTGCCATGGAAATGAGTCCGGATGCCACCTATGCTGAAATCATTGACGAGTTTTTTTACCGACAGACGGATCCCATCAAACCTATTCTGGTCAATACCGGACCATGCAAGGAGCATATTCTTGTGGGTGATGATGTCGATCTGAACATGTTTCCCGCTCCCCTGGTGCACGGAGGTGACGGGGGAAGATATATCGGCACCTGGAATGTGGGGGCCTGCAAAGACCCTGATTCCGACTGGATCAACTGGGGCACCTACCGGCTCATGGTTCATGACAGGAACTCCACCGGGATATTTATCGTTTTCCCGCAGCACGTGGGGGTGATCTTCAACAAGTACGAAAAGATGAATAAGCCCATGCCCTACACCGCTTTTATGGGAGTAGAACCCCTTATCAACTTGATTGCCGCCACCGGAATTCCTCATGGTGTAAATGAAGTGGATGTGGTTGGCGGGTTAAGAAAAGAGCCGGTTAAATTGGTTAAATGTGAAACCAACGATTTGCTGGTGCCGGATACGGCGGAAATCGTGCTGGAAGGTGAAATACTGCCCAATATCAGAAAAGATGAGGGCCCATTTGGCGAATATGCCGGCTATCAGATAAGCGGGGTTATGCCGAGGCCGGTATTTAAAGTGAAAGCCGTCACATATAGAAACAATCCCATCCTGCCTACCTCTTGTATCGGCACCCCGGTGGATGACAGCCATATCGTTGTCAGCATGGGGATGGCAACGGGTTTCAAAAAGGCCCTGGAAGATGGAGCGTATCCCGTTACCGGTATCTATGTTCCGCCGGAATCCGCTTATCATGTGGTAATTGTGGCAACGGAAACACCCTATCCTTACATTGCCAACCGCATTGCCGCTTGCATTTGGGCACAAAAAAACGGTTTCATTGTCCCCCGGGTAATCGTGGTAAACAGTGACGTTGATCCCACCAACATGGCAGAGGTGGGTCATGCTTTAGCCACCAAATGCCATCCGGTGAGGGGAACCACCACCATCGACCGCCTTCCCACTTCACCCATTACCGGTTTTCTGTCCCACGAAGAAAGAGATCAGGGTTTTGGATGCGGAGTGGTTTATGATTGTACCTGGCCGCTTGACTGGAAACCGGAGCATACCCCTCCCCGTTCTTCTTTCAATGATATTTATCCGGAGGAGATTAAGGAACGGGTGCTCAATAACTGGAAAGATTACGGGTTTAAGAAGTAAACATAAATTTTTATTGATTTTACTCGGCTTAATTTACCTGCAATCCCTTGGCTTTTTCTGTCGGAAAAGTCGTTCTATTTGTGCGACCTCGACGGGGACTTTCCTGCTGCATTTGACCGTTTTGGCTAACTGCGCAGAACCGGCTTCGGGGTTGCGGATAAATTAAACTACGGCATCACCTGGGAAAACAGTAACAAGTTTCCTGGCGACGATCTATCTGAGGTTAAGATACAGTTTCTGAATTATTTGTCATAAATTTGTTCAATCAGGCCAGTCTACTGGTTTCCCGTTGATATCCACCCCCTTTCTCAGTCCCCCGCCAAACATCACGAAAAAAACACTTGACAAAATATATCAGTTTTGTTATTAGATATATATAACTTTAAAAGTTAAAGCTAAGCTTATTAATTATTACTTATTTTACTGCAGATTCCGAAATAGCAAACAAAGGGAGGCCGCAAGGAGGAGTCGATTGGGTAGCCATCTTCCTTGCCGGTCCGGTGGAAGCCCGAAAAAATTCTTCTCGAAAGAGGTTTTTCATCCTTTCGGACTTCGTTTGCTTAATTAACAGGAATTTTTCTGAAAAATGTCAAAATAAAACAACGGAAAAGGAAGGAGAAAAATAAATGAGCCGAAAGAAGTTAATAGAAGCTTTAAGGGGCTGGGGGAAAAGCAGCATTTCAGGCAAGGAGCTTGAGAGTTGCTATACCGCCGATTTGATGTTTTTCCTGCGAGAAGAGATAGCTGGGAAAAAACCGGGGGATCACAAAATTTTATGGGAAGGAGGTTAAAAGAAGATGGAACTATTTGCCTGAAGACCCGGATTGTCTAAATCCCCCAAGCTTCTGCCCGGAGTGTCCGGTAGAAACGATTAGAATTTGCCTTCCGTTATTCCGAAACCGATGAGATGTGGGAGGGTCTTGATGATGATACCCTTCCGGAAAAAATGTGGGGCCGGGAGTGAACCATATATTTTAGCTTATCTTAATTGATATATAAACAACAGAAACACCCGGCAGAAATTTTTTTTTAAGGATTATATTAGATAAGTCTAATACTTTTATTTAATTCAAACAATTGAAACGTAAATTATCAGCCAATGAGCAACATGGAGCTTTGGGTAACAAATGATAAGGAGAACATAATGCAGAT
>DAOWNY010000061.1 GCA_030642325.1 Deltaproteobacteria bacterium | reverse complement strand
TGACGCCCTAAAAAGAGGAGCGAAGATTTACGGAGAAATTGTAGGTCATGCCACCAATTCCGATGCCTTTGATTTTGTTCTTCCCTATGCAAAAAGACAGGCCGAATGCATGAGACTTGCCCTTAAAAAAGCAGGGGTATCCCCGGAAGAGATGGATATTGTAAGTTCCCATGCCACGGGGACCCGCGAGGGAGATTCCCAGGAATGCATGGCGATCAAAGAAGTTTTTGGTGAAAATACGGAAGTATATATTAATAACACAAAAAGTTATATCGGCCATGCAATGGGAGCGATCGGCACCTTGGAAATAGCGGGCAATCTGCCGTCCTTCGAAGATCGGATTGTGCATCCCACCATCAACATAGATAATTTGGATCCCAACTGCTCTTTCAAAAACCTGGTGATCAATGAACCAATAAAAGCTGATAAAATAAAATACATATTGAATAATTCCTTTGGAATGTTGGGAATAAATTCGGTGGTTATTGTAAAAAAATTTGAAGAATAATAGAATCTAAATTCAGCGCCAAGCTCATTAATATATTTTATAAATTATAATTTTTTAAAAAGGAAGGGGGAATTATTTATGACCAGAGAGGACATAAGGTCTACTATTTTAGAGGTTATTGCCGATATTGTCCCGGATGAAGATTTAAGCGCCTTAACAGGCGACGTTAGAATCCGCGACCAGATTGAGCTGGATTCCATGGATTTCCTGGATATCATTATGGAACTTAGGAAACGCTATGGAGTTGAAGTTCCGGAAGATGACTATATGGAGCTTGCAACCCTGGATGGATCAGTTAATTATCTGGAACCAAGAATGAAGGAAATTTAGGTATCAGCTCAATAAACAGGGGTAACTGCGCCCGGATTCCCGCGTACGCAGGAATAACGAAATAAGGTAAGCGCTTGTCATTCCCGCCCAGACGGGAATCCGGTAATCCCGGCAATTTCGAGACTTCCGGATTCCGGTTTTTACGGGCATGACATATATTTTAAAGAAATTTAATTATGATTTATGACGCAATCATTATCGGGGCCGGGATGTCGGGGCTTGCGGCCGGCATCAGGCTGGCCTATTTTGATAAAAAAGTTTGTATCCTGGAGAAGCATTCCAGGGTGGGGGGATTGAATTCATTTTATACTTTTAATGGTTATAAACTGGATGTTGGTCTCCATGCCGTGACCAACTATGTTCCTAAGGGTATCAAGTCAGCGCCTCTTCCCAAATTGTTACGGCAACTCCGGTTACGGATTGAAGATTTTGATCTTTATCAACAAAAGATGTCGGCGGTTCGATTCCCGGATAAATGTTTAAGGTTCACCAATGATTTTAATTTTTTTGTTCAGGAGATTGCCGAGAATTTTCCTTCTCAGACAGATAACTTCCAGCAATTACTCAAAAAGATTTTTGCCTATGATGAATTATCTCTGACGGCAAAGCCGGTATCAGCCCGGAAAGTAGTGAGTTCTTATCTTTCCGATCCCCTTTTAATCGAGATGATATTTTGTCCCCTCATGTATTATGGAAGCGCCCGGGAAAATGACGTGGAGTTCGCTCAATTCGTCATCATGTTTAAAAGTATATTGTGTGAAGGTTTTGCCCGGCCGCAAGTTGGGGTTCGAAAGATAATTGAAGCCCTTGTGGGGAAATATCGGGAATGCGGTGGTGAGCTGAGAATCAATTCGGGGGTTAAAACCATTCGGATTATTGATAACAAGGTAAAGTCGGTGTTACTGGAAAACGGGGAAGAACTGATCGGTGAGAAAATAATATCTTCGGCAGGCTATCTTGAGACGATGCAGCTTTTGTCCGGCCTTGATCCTTCAAAAGTGAAAACAAGAGAGGGACAACTTTCATTTATGGAATTTATTCTCATTCTTGACACGGAGCCGACCAAAAAGGGGTATGATACCACCATCACCTTTTATAATAATTCAAATGAATTTGTTTATCAAAAACCTGTTGGCTTAGCTGATATCTCCAGCGGAGTTATCTGTTGTCCCAATAACTTTCTATTTGATAAGCCTTTGCCGGAAGGTATAATCAGAATAACCAACATGGCAAATTTTGAACTTTGGGATGGGTTGGATGAGGAGGATTATCGGATTCAGAAGACTGAATGTCTTGAAGCAACCTTAAAAGAGGTGGCGAAAATAATACCGGACTTTCGCAGTTCAATAAAGGCAGTCGACATCTTTACTCCTAAAACGATCCATAAGTATACCGGCCACTTAAACGGGGCGCCCTATGGTGCTCCCGATAAAATCAAAGACGGCCGGACCCATTTGGATAATCTGTTTATTTGCGGGACCGACCAAGGCTTCCTGGGGATTGTGGGGGCAATGCTAAGTGGTATTTCCATGGCAAATCTCCATGTCTTAATGGGATAGGTATTGTTCGGGGATAATCAACGAAAACCTGTTTTTTAAAATTTTTTAATAGTTATCGGGGGGGCAGCAAAATACAGGTTTCGGCAATTATAAGGGAGAAAAAAAATCGATGGCCGGAGATGGACTGAAAGATATAAAATCAGAATACGATGTCATTGTTATCGGAAGTGGCCTGGCGGGATTAACCTGTGCCAATATGCTGGCAAAATTCGACCGGTCGGTATTGATCCTGGAGCAGCATACCAAACTCGGGGGGTTGGCTACGTGGTTTAAAAGGAAGGGTGGGCATATATTTGATGTCTCTTTGCACGGTTTTCCGGCAGGGATGATTAAAACCTGTCGCAAATACTGGACCCCGGAAATTGCCAAATCCATAGTTCAGCTCAAAGGGATTCGTTTTGATAATCCCCAGTTTTCTTTTTCCACTACCTTTGATGTTAATGATTTTACCCGGATCATGACCGATAACTTTAAGATACCCCGGGAAATTGTTGATGATTTTTTTGTCACGGTTAGGGGTATGAATTTTTATGATGACCAGACCATGACGACCGGAGAGCTTTTTAATAAGTTTTTTCCAGGACGCGAAGATGTTGTCCGGCTTTTGATGGAACCGATAACTTATGCCAACGGATCGACCCTGGATGATCCGGCCATCAGTTATGGAATTGTTTTTTCCAATTTTATGAGCAAGGGTGTTTATACTTTTCAGGGAGGGGGCACCGACAAAGTTGTCGGAGATATGGAGACCGAACTGATCAAGAATGGGGTTGATATTAAAACCGGCAGTCCGGCGGAAAAAATTGTTATTGAAAATAAAAAAACGGCAGGGGTTGTGGTAAATGGAAAAACGATCAAGAGTAATGCCGTTGTTTCCAATGGCAATTTAATATCAACCATTCGAAACCTTATAGGCTATGAGAATTTTTCTGAAAAGTTCATTGAAGAAGTAAAAAAGGTGCGGATCAATAACAGTAGCTGTCAGGTATATATCGGCATTAAAAAGGGGGAGAAGATCGATTACATTGGCGACCTGCTTTTTACCTCAACAGCAGAAAAATTTGATTCCAAGGCCCTTTGCAGTAAGAATATTACCAGCCGCACCTTTTCTATCTATTATCCAGCCACCAGGCCGGAAACAGGTATGTACTCTGTTGTCTCATCCACCAATGCCAATTATCAGGATTGGGCATATCTGTCCGGGGAAGAATATCGGGCTTCAAAAGAGGAGTTAATTGAATCGACCCTTAATGCCCTGGATAAATACCTTCCCGGGATTCGTGGAAAGATCGACTGGGTTGAAGCTGCCACCCCTAAGACCTTTGAGAGCTATACTCTTCATGTGGATGGCTCTTCTTTCGGGACGAAATTCGAAGGGCTCAAGGTAAGTATGGACTTACCGACCGAACTTCCGGGAGTTTTCCATACCGGTTCGGTGGGGATAATCATGTCCGGTTGGTTGGGGGCGGCCAATTACGGGGTAATAACAGCCAACAATGTGGATAAGTACTTAAGACTGTAAATGCCAAAGGTCGGCAATTAGCAAAATATGAAGAGCACAAAGCAGCCGACTTTGAATTTAAGAACCTGCCAACCCCAGCAGTTACAGAAAAACATTAACCGGCATGACCCAAATTTTTCGACCTGTGCGGTCAGGTATTAGCTATTTAAGTGTTAGTTTTGCATGCAACCATTCAACATCCGTTTGATCTCTCTACATTTGCCGATCTAATTCCAGCTTAAGTTGAGCGATCAGCTGTCAGCTCAAAAGCGTTTAGCTTTAAAAAATCGAGGTATTACGGCAGCTTGAAATAACACCCAATGGGTGAAAATTTGTAATAGCAAAACATCCTGTGATCATTTTGGCTAATAGCTAACTGCTAAAGGCTAACCGCATAGCTTGAAATTTTTTAAGGGGGAGAAACCTATGTTCAATTTTGAAGGACAGACCGCCGTTATAACCGGAGGAACCCGGGGAATCGGGAGGGGCATTGCGGAGAAATTTTTGCAGGCGGGGGCAAGAATTATTGTGACCTATGGCGGCAATAAAACTGCCGCCGAACAATTCCGGGAGAGCAACAGGGATTTTAAAGAAAATATCGATCTTAAACAATTTAATGTTACAAATTACCAGGAAGTTGAAAAGTTTTTTAAGTATATTGAAGATAAATACGAAAATTTTGAAATCCTGGTTAACAATGCCGGTATTCGCAGGGACTCGGTATTGGCAATGATGAAGGAGGAAGACTGGTCGGAGGTGATCGCCACCAACCTGACCGGAAATTTTTATATGTGCAAGTTCGCCGTCATGAGTTTTATGCGGAGAAGATACGGAAGGATCATAAATATTACGTCTCCGATGGGAAAATATGGCTTTGAAGGTCAGGCAAATTATTCTGCTTCCAAGGCAGGCCAGGTTGGTTTAACCAGATCACTGTCAAAAGAGGTCGGTACCCGTGGCATCACTGTCAATTGTGTCTCTCCGGGGTTTATCGAAACCGAGTTGATCCAGGATCTACCTGATAAATTGACAAAAGCCTATCTTTCCCAGGTCCCCTTAAAAAGATTCGGAAAGACTGAAGAAGTTGCTTGCTGTGTTCTGTTTCTGGCTTCCAAAGAGGCTTCTTACGTTACCGGATCTACCCTGGAAGTCGCGGGAGGGTTATAAAATGGGAGATATGTTAAAGGCAATTCCCCATCGTCCCCCCTTTCTTTGGGTGGATAAAATTGTGGAATTGACGGAAAAAAGAATAAAGACTACAAAATTGATTGATTCAAAAGAACCTTTTTTCAAGGGGCATTTCCCCGGGAATCCCATCGTCCCGGGAGTAATAATTTGTGAATCTATTTTTCAGAGCGGTGCGATTCTCATGGCAAACATTCTGGGGGCAGCCGATGGTCTTGTCTCGGGGATTCCGGTTTTGACGAGAATAAATGAAGCCAAGTTCAAGGGGATGGTGCGACCGGATGATCTTCTGGAAATTGAAGCCGAATTTATGGAAAGACTGAGTAATGCATTTTTCTTAAAGGGGGTGGCCCGTGTAGAGGGAAAGGTTGTGGTCAGAGTAAAATTTGCTTGCAGTTTAGTCCCGAAGCATGATGATTAGGGATTGTTTAGTAGTTAAAGCAATAAGAGGTATTGATAATGAGTTTCTTAAATATTGAGAATAAGACATTTTTGATTTTTGGAGTGGCCAATAAAAAAAGCGTTGCTTTTTTGGTGGGCCGGGTTCTTTCCCTGGAGGAGGCAGAGGTTGTTTACGTTGTTCGCTCCCAAGACATTAAAGACAGTGTTTGTAAATTTCTTCCGGAGGCCGACATATATGTCTGTGATGTAGAAATTGAAGAAGATATAAAGCGCCTGGCCGAAGAAATTTCAAAAAAATATCCCAGAATTCACGGCATTCTCCATTCCATTGCTTTTGCCAATTATGAGAAGGGGTTTAGGCCATTTTACGAGACCAGAAAAGAGGATTTCCTCCAATCGGTTGACATCTCATGCTTCTCATTGATAGGGATTGCCAATGCCTTCAAGGATTTGCTGGATAAAAATGGTTCGGTGGTGACCATATCCATATCTACCACTAAAATGGCAGCTGAAAATTATGGATATATGGCCCCGGTAAAAGCAGCTCTTGATTCCACTGTATGTTTTTTGGCCAAATCTTTCAGTTCTTTTTCAGGGGTGAGATTTAACTCAGTGAATGCAGGCCTTTTAAAAACTTCTGCTTCTGCGGGGATACCCGGCTATGTGGAAGCTTACCTATTTGCCGAACAATTAATTTTGAGGAAAAAAGCCCTTCTCACCATAGAAGTGGCAAATACCGCTTCCTTTCTTCTGAGTGATTGTTCCAGCGGTATCAATGCTCAGGGTATTGTGGTAGACTGTGGAATGTCGGTCAACTACTTTGACAAAGAGATTATAAAAAAAGCGATGAAGGTGGATAATTGACAACTGTTTTTCCAGTAGTGATGCCGACTGCCGGCTCAGGAAATGATCTTTCGGGGAAAGAAAAGATTATTTTTCTCAGGAATGCAGCCAGAGAAGCATTAAAGTTTAGTGCCAAAAAATCGGGAGTTAAATTCAGAGGGGTCAAAAAGGACAAAAAAGGGGTTCCCCTACCCTTTGACGGTAATTTTTGGTCTGTTTCCCATAAGCCCAAGTGTGTGGCTGCGGTCATTGACAGGGAAAAAATTGGAATTGATATTGAAGAGATAATCCCCCGACCTGCCGCACTTTTTTCTTATTTGGCAACCAAAGCAGAATGGGATCTATTTAAAAAAAAAGACAGAGAAGCTTTTTTTCGCTATTGGACGGCAAAAGAAGCTGTTTTAAAATCTGTGGGCAAGGGCATTGGTGAATTTAAAAAATGTCTGGTAGTCTCAATCCTGAACGATAATCACCTTTCCCTGGAATACGGAGATCACCTTTTCCGGATTGAACAGATCAATTATCAAAACCATATCATTTCGGTGGTAAAAAACCACAACAGGATAGAATGGATAATCCCCCATTCTTAATTTTTTTCGACCTTGTGCGGCTAGGTATTAGCTATTTAAGTATTAGCTTTTGCATGAAACCATTCAATGTCCGCTTGATTTCGTTACATTTGCCGATCTAATTCCAGCTTAAGTTGAGTGATCAGCTGTCGGCACACAAACGTTTAGCTTTGAAAAACCGAGGTATTACGTAAGCTTGAAATAACACCCAAAGGGTGAAAATTTGTAATAGCAAAACATCCTGTGATTATTTTGGCTAATAGCAATCTGCTCAAGGCTAACCGCACAGCTTGAAAAATATAGCGATCTCGACTACCGGGCGACGGACTACCCATGAAAAGTTTAATCAATGTGATATCCATAGCTTGCTAACAATTTGTTATCTTTGCTCCAGTTATTTTGAACCTTTACTAAAAGCTCTAAATAGATCCTGGCCCCTAAAATGCCCTCCAGTTCAACCCTCGCTCTTTTGCCGATCTCTCTCAACATCTTGCCGTCTTTACCGATTATGATCCCTTTTTGCGAGCTTCTTTCCACGTTAATGGCTGCATTAATAACAATAACATGCTTTTTTTCTTCAAAACTGTTCACCATGACGGCAACTGAATAGGGTATTTCCTGGGAGGTCAGCCTCATCACCTTCTCACGAATTATCTCAGACACAATCATCCTTTCCGGTTGATCGGTTATCATATCCCCTGGAAAATATTGGGGACCCTGGGGAAGGACATTGACAATCTCATCGATGAGCACCAAAACCCCATCGCCCCTCAGGGAAGAGCAAGGGATAATCCGATAAAAATCAAAGAGGGAGCGATATGAATCAATTAAGGGCAAAAGTAATTCTTTTTTAACCAAATCGACTTTATTGATCACCAGAACAACCAATGTATTCAATTTCTTCAGGGAATTAATTATGGATTTATCATCCTCCTGAATGGGACCTCTGGATTCCACCATAAAAATTGCGGCGTCCACCTCATTAAAAGTAGACAGGGCAACCGTTACCATATATTTATTCAGTTTCGACTCCGCATGATGAATTCCGGGAGTATCGAGAAATACGATCTGGGCCCCGGGAATATTCTTGATCCCTAAAACCTTGTTTCTGGTTGTTTGGGGCCTCGGGGAAACAATCGAAACTTTTTCCCCCAAGATGCAATTCAATAAAGTAGATTTACCCACATTGGGTCTTCCAACAATTGCGACAAAACCGGATCTAAATATTTCTCTCACCCCCTGTTGGAACCGAATATTGTAAAATTAATCTAATTTGCAACAATTTAGCTTTTTGAAACTACAGCTGATTCATTAAGTTAAAAAAAGCGGAAACGTCAGCTACTTTCGACAGATAATTATATATTTTCCACTCGAAACAATATGAATGGCTACCCGCTTTTTTACCTTTAGCCCTTAGCCCTTCTTAGCCTTTTACCTCTAAGTCTATCTTACCTGAATAGTTATCTTCGCAATTCTCACTCACACGCCTTAATCTTACTCTTTCCTGACAAATTTTGCGAGGACCTCTCTTGCCGCTTTTTGCTCCGCCTCTTTCTTGCTCCTTCCGCTACCTGCGCCCCAAGTAGTTCCACTGATCCTGACTTCCACCTTAAAAATTTTCTGGTGGTCCGGGCCGGATTCTCCCACCAAAACATATTTTGGAATTGCCTTAAAAGTTTCCTGGGAATATTCCTGCAGCATACTCTTGTAGTCTTGATAGAAATCATCTCGGTTTATCCGGGAAAGAATCGATGCCAAATGCTTTTTCGCTGTACTAAAGACCTCCTCCAGCCCTCTGTCCAGATATATTGCCGCAAGCAGTGCCTCATAGCCATCAGCTAAGATAGAATTTTTACTTCTGCCGTTGGTGAGATCCTCCCCTCGTCCCAAAATAAGATAAACCCCTAAATCCAATTTTCGGGATATCTCGGCCAATCTTTGTTCATTAACAATAGCTGCTCTAATCTTTGACAGCTCTCCCTCCGTCCAATCAGGAAAACTTGTCATAATCAGATGGCTCACCACCAGCCCCAGTACTGCATCCCCTAAAAATTCAAGTCGTTCATTATCTTTTAATGCCTTCTGTGAGTTCTCGTTCACGTATGACCTGTGAATAAGAGCCTGGTTCAAAAGATTCGTATCCTTAAATTGATAGCCTATCTTCTCCTGAAAATCCTTCAGTTCTTCTTTTCTTTTCTCTTCCATTCTACTATTTTTTCCGATTATATTTAAAACCCAAAACAAAAACTGCTGAATGAACGAGTGGTAAAGCGACCTTGCCTAAAGTAAAGTATGGCGAGTCTCTTGTAACAACTCAGGCTGTAGGATTTAGAGTTCTTCATGGATTAACGGGGATATCCCATTTCATAATCTTATCTATTTCTTTTGGTTTGGTAAGCTCATAGCAAATGGGGGTAATAGAAATGAAATTGTTATTCAGCGCCATTGTATCAACAGCCTCATTTTTATCAATTAAAAT
>DAOWNY010000109.1 GCA_030642325.1 Deltaproteobacteria bacterium | reverse complement strand
CTATGTTCAAATAATATGAAAATCAAATTACCTTGGTTTTTTTAAAAGGAGGTAAGGCATGATCGGTCGTTTTTCCCGCCCTGGAGTCTATCGTGAACTACTGCAACAGGGAGAATTTATAAGGGTTGTTTTAGCGGGGATTTTTGCTCTGCTGAGTTTTTTTATGGATAGAGGAATATATCCTGCGTCGGTAATCAAACTTGCGTTGAACCTGTCTGAAGATAGAGTTGCTGCAACAGCAATGGCTTTAGCCCTGGCATCTGTGACTATTAACGGACTTCCCATAATCCTGGGTGGTATCAAAGGGCTTGTACAACGTAAACTTAATGTGGATGAACTCGTAAGTCTTGCAATCATAGCGTGCCTTATCCGGGGGGAGTTTCTGGAGGCAGCTTTTGTCAGCTTTGTCATGATGATGGGTGCTTTAATAGAAGAGGCGGCCAGCAATTCAGCACGAAAGTCGATCCAATCGCTCATTGGTATCGCACCGTAAACAGCCACAGTGCTTGTTAATGGCCGGGCGACTATAAAACCGATTAGTGAAGTTAAAGTTGGAGAAATCCTTCTCGTTAAACCGGGTGAGCGTATCCCTGTTGATGCCGTAGTTTTGACCCCGATCATGGGGGCTGTTGTACACAATATCGGGTCTGTTATAGTTGTCTTGTGCTCAATGAGTCTATCTTTTATCAGGGAGCCAGGAGAAAAACCATGCACCATACCGACTTAGAAAAACTGTCTTCAATTTTGATCGAGCTTTATGAAAAGATGTCTTCCTGGGAACATGCCGTGATTAAGGAAAGCGGTCTTACCCCGGCCCAGATGCATGCCATCGAAATCCTGGGTCATCAGGAGAGTTTGAGGATGAAGGAACTGGCCCAGAAGCTGGGTGTGACCACGGGAACGCTTACGGTAATGACTGACAGGCTGGAGCAAAGCAAGTTGATTGAACGTATGCCGAATAAAAAGGATCGTCGGTCCATCGTTGTAGTACTCACTAAAAAAGGCCAAAGATACTTTGAGGAACACCATAAACTGCATCTTGAATTAACACGGGAAATCACATCTTCATTAAGCGAGGATGAAGCAAAGCGTCTTTATACTTTTATGGAAAAACTCGTCAGTTTTTTTTGAATCCATTTGCCTTTCACCGGATATTGATCTTTTAACGGAGAAACTTATGAACATCTTAACCAACATTTTTTTGCAGTCCCGCCATATATTATTAGAGGCATCGGTATATATTCTTTTTGGTATTTTTGTGGCCGGGCTATTAAAGGTCTTTCTCAATCCTGCAACTGTTGCCGGACATCTTGGGAAAGGACCCTATACTTCCGTATTGAAGGCGGCTTTGTTCGGAATACCCATCCCTTTATGATCCTGTGGTGTGCTGCCGGCGGCAGCATCAATAAAAAAGCAGGGGGCCAACAACGGTGCTACCACCGCTTTTTTGATCTCAACACCGGAATCCGGGGTGGATTCCATGGCCATCACCTATGCTTTGCTCGACCCTCTCATGACTATAGCCCGCCCGATAGCGGCATTTCTCACCGCCATTACCGCCGGAATAATTGAAAATCTGTTTCATAGCGCAACCGATAAAGACAACATAAATGTGGATCTGAGCTGCCCGGTAGATGGGTGTTGTGACGGAACTGACTGTTCTCCGAAAAAGCACAAACAACATCACTCCTTTGTTGAAAAATTACAGGCAGGCCTCAGATTTGCAGCAACCGATGTATGGGGAGATCTTGCAGGATGGTTTTTTACAGGCATCCTTCTGGCAGGACTGATTTCCGCACTTGTTCCCTCACAGTTTTTTGTCCGGTATCTTGGGGGTAGCTTTTCTTCAATGCTTATCATGCTGGCCCTGGGCATTCCGCTCTACATATGTGCGACAGCCTCGACCCCTGTCGCAGCAGCCTTCATTCTCAAGGGAGTAAGCCCCGGCGCCGCCCTGGTTTTTTGCTGGTGGGCCCGGCAACTAATATTACCTCACTGTCCGTTCTTTTTGGACTCCTTGGAAAGAGGGCTACTGCTATCTATCTGCTTACTCTGGCCGTCTTTGCCGTGTTTTGTGGATTGATCCTGGATCAAATCTACATAAGCCTGGAATTCTCGGCCCGGGCAGTAGCCGGCCAGGCGGCTGAACTCATCCCTTTCCATGGCCGACTGGCCGGTGCCATCATTTTACTATCATTGTCGATCAGACCGATTTACGCGAAGTTAAAGGATTTCTTCAACAAATTCAGCAAATATTCGGCTTAGGAATTGGAAATAAATGACTCATCTTCAAGCATTTCAATAAGATAACCAAGATTAACATTCTGCTGATCAACTTTTATTTTATCAGGACCATAAAGCGTTGTAATTTTCGGAGAACCAACATCCTCTTTTTCTACGCCAGCAATACCTTCAAGATCATTTTTATTCATTTTGTGTAGTTTATTTTCTTTCACAGAGGTTCAATTCAGGGTTTAGGTCCAAGGTCAATTTTAGGTTAGCATTAGGTTAGCACAACCATACTCCTTCTTTTCTCCGCAAAATTTTTTCAAAAGGGGTTCCTTCTGAAACATGTAACCGATACCCCGGCGGGTAATAATGCAGGAAGCGGCTTCCTTCAGCTTCTCTCGCAACCGGCGGATATGGACATCAACCGTTCTTTCCGCAACAAAGGCCTCTTCCCCCATAACCCCATCCAATAGCTGTTGTCTGGTGAAAACCCGATCTTCCCGCTGAGCAAGGAAAAGAAGTAATTTAACCTCGGTGGAGGTTAATTCAAGCCGAATATTTTTCCAGAAAGCTTCATAATTTTTGGCGTCGATTGACAGATTACCCGCTGTGATTATACCTTTCAGCTCCTCGGGATAACGGAATCGCCTTAACACCGCCCTTACCCTGGCGCTTATTTCCTTGATTCCGAAGGGCTTGCTGATATAGTCGTCGGCGCCCAGTTCCAAACCCACGATAATATCAGCCTCTTCTCCCCTGGCAGTCACCATAATGATAGGAATGGATAAGATGGAAGGATCTCTTTTTAAAATTCGGCAAACCTCCAGACCGTCTATCCCCGGAAGCATAAGGTCAAGAATAATCAGGTCCGGCAACTCTTTCTTCGCCAACCTTAAGGCATCCTCCCCCTGATAGGAGGGAATAATCTGGAATCCCTCCCGTTCCAGATTGAATTGCAACAATTCCACGATGTCCTTCTCGTCATCAACTACTAAAATTTTTTCTCCGGGCATGTTTGTTATCCTCTTATCAAAATTTCAAAGTCAAAAAATTTTTGTCTTTTAAACATCCGGGCTTGATGCGACATTTTCCTGATGGTGAATCTCAACAAAAACCCAAAAACATTATCCATTTGTGAAAAACCGGGTTGTTTTTAGTATGCCCCGTGCCTGATATCTTTGGCTTTGACCATGTAGATAACATCCTCGGCAATATTGGTGGCATGATCAGCAATTCTCTCGAGATATTTGGAGATGAAGCTTAGCCGGGTGGCCTGAGAAATTGTTTTAGGATCTTCCATCATAAAGGTTAAGAGTTCCCGAAATATCTGATCGTTCAAATCATCGATAAACTGGTCATCCCGGCACACCTTCAGGGCAAGTTCAGTATCTTTTCTGACAAAGGAATCCAGTGCCTCTTTGAGCATCATCTGCGCTTTCTCCGCCATTCGGGGTAAATCAATATAGGGTTTCAGGGGCGGTTTTTTATTAAGTTCCAATGCCCGTTGACATATATTAACCGCCAGATCACCCATACGTTCCAGATCGGTGATGATCTTGGTTCCCTTGACGATGAACCTCAAATCTTTAGCCATTGGCTGCCTTAAGGCCAGGAGCCGAATAGCCGTCTCCTCCAGCTTTACCTCCAGTTCATCAATTCGGCTGTCTGACTCAATTGTTTTTTCCGCCAGCTTAGAATCTCTTTCCACCAGAGATTTCATAGCATGGAAAATGGCCTGCTCCACTAAAGCCCCCATGGTAAGCAAGTTTTCCCGTAAAGATTGCAACTCTTTTTCAAAATGCCTTTCCATTATTTTTGTTCCTTATCCAAACCGTCCGGTAATGTAATCCTCGGTTCTTTTGTCCTGCGGGGCGGTAAAAATTTTATTGGTAGCATTAAATTCAATCAATTCGCCCAGGAGAAAAAAACCGGTGCAATCGGAAACTCTTGCCGCCTGCTGCATATTGTGGGTGACAATAACAATGGTATATTTTTTCTTTAAATCCCGGGTGAGTTCTTCAATCTTGGCTGTGGCAATAGGATCCAGAGCCGATGCCGGCTCATCCATGAGGATTATTTCCGGATTTATGGCCAGTGCCCGGGCAATACAGAGCCGTTGCTGTTGGCCACCGGAGAGTTCCATGGCTGATTGTTTCAATTTATCCTTGACTTCATCCCAGAGAGCCGCCCTTTTTAAGCTCTTTTCCACTATGAAAGCAAGTGTTGCCTTATCTATCACCCCGTGCGCCCTGGGGCCGTAAGCCACATTATCGAAGATAGTTTTGGGGAAGGGATTGGATTTCTGGAAAACCATTCCCACCTTTTTTCGCAATTCTACCACATCAACGGCCGGGGAGTAAATATCTTCTCCGTCAATAAAAATTTTTCCTGCCAGCGTTGTCCGGGGAATGAGATCGTTCATTCGGTTTAAGGTTCGCAAAAAAGTAGATTTTCCGCAGCCCGAAGGTCCGATCAGGGCGGTAATCATATTTTCCTGAACGCACATGCTCACATCTTTTAACGCCCTTACCTCTCCGTAAAAAAAATTTACTTTTTCCGCCTCAATTTTTGTTTTATTGGTCATCTCCACTTTCCCTGAAATTTTTTTTTGAATGTTTTTATCATCTCATCTTTTTTCTTAAACCGGTTCTGATAACAATAGCGATCAAATTTATCCCCAGCACCAGTCCCAGCAATACCAGAGCAGTTCCGTATTGTATGGGAAGAGTTTTTTCAAAATGAGTTCCTTCAGTGGCCAAGACATAAAGATGAAAAGGAAGGGCCATCACCTGATCGAAGATAGAGTGGGGCAGCCGGGGGGCATAAAAGCAGGCAGCGGTGAATATAATAGGGGCAGTCTCGCCGGCTGCTCTACCGATTCCCAAAATAGAGCCGGTTAAAATTCCCGGAATGGCGGAAGGCAAAACCGCCTTGTAAATAGTATGCCACTTACCGACCCCCAAGGCCAGGGAGGCCTCCCGGTAGGTTTGTGGAACCGCCAGCAGGGCCTCTTCCGATGTCCTGATAATGGTAGGAAGAATCAAAATTCCTAGGGTCAAAGAACCGGCAAGGATAGAAGGACCAAAGCCGCAATATTCCACCAGCATGGCTAGACCAAAGAGGCCGAAGACCACCGAAGGAACCCCGGCCAGATTATTTACTCCCAGCCGGATTATCCGCACAAACCTTCCCTGATAGGCATATTCCGTCAGATAAATAGCGGCAAACACTCCTAAGGGGAGAGCAAAAAGAATCGCCCCTGAAGTAAGATACAAAGTTCCCACCAAGGCCGGGAATATCCCCCCTTCTGTCATGCCGTTTTTGGGCGGTTGGGTCAGAAACTCCCAAGAGAGGGCGGAAAACCCCTCTTTGGCTAAAAACCAGAGAATCAGTCCTAAAACCGATATGATCGTCAGGACCGACAGGCGCAAACCAAAGAAAGCAATGTGCTGATAAATTTTTTCCTTTTTCATTGAAAATACCTGTTCTAACCACTAATCACTAACCACGGATTTCACAAAGTTCCGGTTCCTGTGTCTTTAAATCTATGGCTGATGTAATCGGCCAGAAAATTAAGGGCTAAGGTCATAAAAAAAAGAACGATTCCGATGGCAAACAGGGCATGATAATGGTCGCTTCCATGAACCGCTTCCCCCATTTCGGCAACGATGTTGGCGGTCATTGGACGAACCGGGTCTAAAAAACTGGCGGTAATGACCGCCGCTCCCCCGGCTACCATCAACACAGTCATGGTCTCTTCCACCGCCCGGGCTATGCCCAGGATAACGGCGGTAGAAATTCCCGAGAGGGCGGCGGGAACCGTTACCCGGGCGGCAGTGCGCCACCGGGTGGCCCCCAAAGCCAGGGAAGCCTCTTTGTAGGAAGAGGGAACCGCGCTTAAGGCATCTTCGCTTATGCTGATTACAGTGGGAGATGCCATAATCCCCAGCATGAGGGAGGCGGTGAGGGCGGTAAGACCTGTGGGTAAATCAAATAAACCCTGTATCCATGGGGCAACCACCACCAGCCCGAAAAAGCCGTAGACTACCGAAGGAACCCCCGCCAGAAGCTCGATAGCCGG
>DAOWNY010000073.1 GCA_030642325.1 Deltaproteobacteria bacterium | reverse complement strand
CCCTTCAAACAGTTTTTGGCCGGCACAATCTCTATGCAATTTCTGCACGAACATCCCGCTTTAATCCACTACTCCCGGGCACTCTTTGGTGAGAATTTCACGATTATCTTTAAAATAATCCCAAAAAGGAAAGGTTTCGCACTGAGCCGGTCTGACCGGGTATATGGGAACAACGGTTTGTTTTATGATCAAAGAATACACAAAAATAGCTGTTATCTATCTTCAGTTCTTTGATAGTGAATTTATATGAATCCCGTCTTAAATAATCCCCAATCAACTCAGACAGATCAATTTTCAAAAACGCAGATATTCTTTCCGCTTCTTTTCCGTCTACTGAAATAATACCGCTTTCGCCGTTGCAACAGTTTCCCTTGCAAGCACGGCAGGCCTGGGGATTAAACTTAAAGTCAAAACCTTCTTTTGTAATGAACTTTCTTTTTTGGTTCTTCATTCCCTCTTTCTTTTTTTGGGTCCTGATTTTATAGTAACTGCTCAGGTGTTCTTAGTAGAAAACTGAAGGCTGGAAGAAAAATCAGCCATTTCCGGCAAAAAGCTCTTTTATTATCAATTCCGCCGCATTGTTTGGACCCTCATTCAGGGTAAAGAGGGTAGAGATCTCCTGTGCCGCCCTTTGGTAATCCTCCCGGTTGAAAATCTTATTCACCTCCGAAATTATCCTTTCAGGTGTTATTTCAAATAAATGTATCTTTGATCCTGCTCCCAGGGCCTCCACCCTGTCAATTCCGTAAACTTCCTGATCCGGGAGAAACGGAATCCCGATTATGGGCACCCCTTCACTCAGGGCCTGATAAATCGTACCCAACCCCCCCTGGCAGATGATCAGCCTTGACCTTTTTGCCATCTCTATTCCGGGAAGGAACTTATAGGCCCGGACATTGGGAGGAAGGGGACCAATTTCTTCCATGCTAACGATATCCCCGGTAGCCAGCACCACCTGAAACTCAGGCATCTGACAAAAGGCCTCGATTAAAGAAAAAAATATCCCTGGATTGCCGGTTGACCCCATGGTAATGTAGATAAAATCTTTTTGATCCTTAAGGGGTTCGGGCAGGTCCATATCCGGCTCCCAGACCAGGGGGCCGACAAAATGATACTTCTCCGGCAAAGCATCTATTGGATTGAAGCCCTTCATATCCGCAAGAATGACCTTGCTGGTTTTCAGGGTATCCCGGAAATCTTTCCATGGTTCCAGGCCAAAAGATGTACGCAATCTATTATGGAATTTAACCCGCAGTAAAGAATCCAGCCTGAAGAGATGATTTGACAAAAGCAATTTCTGCGCCTTTTCAGGTAATCTGTTTACCGGCCTGAGCCAGGGAAACTTTGTAAACAGGGGGCTGGTAAGAGGAAGGCTCTGTTTTATCGTGTGATAAGGCAGAACCCCTGCACTGCTGCATACATTAGTAATCAAGATGCAGGGCAAGCCGCAGATCTCAGCTGAAATTGAGGCTGAAGGCCGTCCATCCCCAATGACCAAATCCGGCTTAAGAGATTTCAAAAGATCCACCTCTTCGAGAACGATCTCCCGGTAAAGACTAAGCAGTTCCCGGAAAAGGGATGGAATTTTATATAATGGCCGTCTCCCTGTAAAAAATTCGGTGGCAATTGTCCGGAAACTTCCCTTGGTCCGGCAGAACTCGAAACCGGTCTCCCGGATCAGTTTGCTGTACCTTCCACTTCCGGCAAAGCTGATACTTCCCCCAAACCTCTCACTCAGGCTTCCGGCGACAATCAATGACCTCCCGGTATGGGCGAGCACTTCACACTCCGGCATGAACATAACCCGTCTGTCATCGGCGATAGCCATCTTTTTACCTATTCTTAGATATTTCCCCGAGAATTATCTCTGCTGCCCGATGCGGTCCTTCATCAATATTAAACTGAGAGGAAATTTTTGCGGCGGATTTTTTATAGCTCTCATCGGCAAGAACCTTCTTAACATCGGTTATTATCCTTTCCGGGGTCAGCTCATAGGGTAATATGGTCAGTCCTGCCCCCAATGCCTCTGCTCTGCCGATTCCCATCGTCTCCTGATCCGGAAAATAAGGGATTCCGATCAGGGGCACTCCCTCACCCAATGCCTGATAGATGGTTCCCAGTCCTCCATGACAAATCACCAGCCTTGCCCGTTTTACTATTTGGGTTCCGGGAAGAAACTTGTAAAGACGGACATTGTCCGGCAATCGGACCGGTTTTTCTTCTTCTTGAAGCCCTCCGGTAGTTAAGACCACATTAAACTCCGGCATATTTAAAAAAGCTTCGATCAAAGGATGAAACAATTGAGGATCGCCGGTTGACCCCATGGTAATGTAAATAAGGTCTTTTTGGTCCTTAAGAGGTTCGGGCAATTCCATTTCCGGCTCCCAGACCAGGGGGCCGACAAAATGATAATTTTTAGGTAAATTTGCCGTGGGGGCCATTGATTCAATGTCGGCCATGATGATCTGTTTTGCCTGGAAAGTATCCATATAATTATTCCAGGGTTTCAGCCCAAAGGAGGCCCTCAACTGATTATGAAATTTAACCCAGAAAAAACGGCCCAACAGAAAAAGATAGTCGGGGAAAAAGAAATCCCTCATTACGGGGGGTAACTTATTTATTACCCTGAGCCGGGGAAACTTTGTAAACAGGGGGCTTGTTTTGGGAAAAGTCCTTTTGATAGTACTGTAAGAGAGGGTGCCGATATTGATTATCCAGATAACAGGCAATCCGTAAATTTCAGCGGCGAGGCTTGCAGAAGGTCTTGCATCACAGATAATTAAATCCGGCTGCAAAGATTGATACAGCTCCAATTCCTGTTTGATGAGTTCCCGATAAATATCAAACAATTCCCTCCGGTAAGCAGGCAGCTTAAAAAGGGACAAGTTACCGCTAAATAACGGTTCTATAATTTTTCGGAAGCTCCCTTTAATGGGATAGAATTGAAAACCTGCCCGGGAGAACAAATTATGATATTTCCCCCCTCCACTGAAGATAATTTCCCCTGTAAATTTTTCCCGCAGTGCCTTGGCAACCATCAACATCCTGCCGGCATGGGCCAGAATTTCATCCTCGGGCATAAATAGAATTTTTTGTTTACGGTCCATAAAAACCTGCCGGGACATTCAAACTTATTGTTCAAAAAACCTTAAACTTATTGAGGAGTTAATCGGAAGTGGTTATCTTCAGCTTTGATATTAACAGGACCTGAGCAAGAGAAAGCAGGGGCTTAAATACCAGGGCAGCGGGGACACCGGATGATATTTCCTTTAAACGGGATTCCAGCGCTTCAAACCGGGGCGGCTCACCATGGGAGTTATTAGACTTTATACCTACTCCAAATATAGTGTGGGGAAAGATGGGGAATCCCTGGGAAAATATGAATCGATGGGAAAAGCGGTCCAGCAATATATCGAAGGCATGGGGGGTAAATCTCCAGTAGTCTGAGGGATAGCAATGAATGAAAAAATCCATAACCGAGGTCATGATTACCGTGCCCCCCGGCTTCAAGACCCGATGAATTTCATCTAATGCCCGGTGGCAATTCTTGATGTGTTCCAGGGTATCCATCATCAAAACTGTTCCAACTGTTTCACTCTGTAAGGACAAATTTTCAACATCTTCGATGCGGTCCACTCCCTGACCAGCTTGCATATCGCAGCCGACATATTCCTTGCCGGGAAAATAGGTTCTAAGATCAGCAAGCTCCATCTGCCCGGGAGGGAGAAGAGAACCTATCTCATATACCGGCTCCTGAATAGTGAGAACCTCTGAAACCAATTTAACAAATTTTTTTACATTTTTTCTCATTGTCCATTTCTTCAAATATAAGTTGTTCCATGGCAAGGCATCCACCCTTAAATGCCATTAACTTAAGAATAGTTTGCCTAAAGTATGGCTCTTTTACCGTCATTCCCGCGCATCAGGGAATGACGGTGCAGTTACCCCTGTTTTATTTTGATATTACAAAAAAACTTATCCTGCTTTTCTCAAATTGAAGCTTCCCTCGGTAAGCTAAGTGCGAAAAATACGCTTGACATATATTTTTCAAACAACGAAAGGTCAAAAAAAAACTAACACATCTCGATTGTTTGGTCAACCTGAGAGTATGGGTATCCGGAGCAGATGCTGTTAACATTGCGTTATGCGTAAAATATCGCAAGGGTCATTTCTTTTGGACGTAGTTTTTGGAAAGGAATTTACACGCCTTTCAAGGCATTTTAGAGATGGCACGGTATTGGCAGTTATATGTCAATACATATAAGACTTCAAGAATAAAATATTGATTCCCTGTTCTGAAAGGCTAAAATTATGGTAACTCAGGTGTATAGGCTGGGGGCTGAAGCATATTAATCGTCTCTTTAACGCTCTAAGCAAGCGCTTAGTAGTTACTATTTTTTCATACCCTCATGAGCTTGAGATCATTTCTGCATCTCTCGGTCATGCTGTCTTCGATTTCTTCCCTGCTCAGTTCCATCAGGATTCTGTATGCATTGTATTTTGTCTTGCAAAAATAGATGTTAAAGGGATCGCCCTTGTTGTCGGTCCTGTAGATCCTTATACCCGGCACATCGTATTGCTGAATATACTCAAATTCCATATTTACAAGAAGCGGTTCTATGTCATATTTATTCTGCCATGGAATACATGCACCCTCCATCGTAAGATCCGTGTCCATAATTGACCTGATTTTTTCCGTCACACCACCAACCGCCAAAATAATTTCACCTGTCAGGGATCCGGTTATCCCGTACTTCTGGTTTACCGGCCTCTGAATAAAATCAGATATCAAACCCACATCCATCGCAATTGATGCACTATCGCCCTCAACCCCGCCATGGGCCTGGATATACTCGATATGCATTTCATAACCCACATAAGGAGCACCTGCACCCTGAAGAAATTTCTTTATTGATGCCCTTACATTCTTAGCGGCAGCCTTTGCAATATCCCCTATTTTTCCCGGCGCAGTGATGATGTCGGAATCACCTGTATTGACCTGACAGTGGATAGGCATGGGCTGGCCAAACATCTGACCCCCGGCCCTTGAGTTTATAACGGCCAGGCCTACCACATAACCAATCGAGTCTGTCATGGATGTTATGTATTTTTTCAGGTCTTTTTTGTGCTCGATAACCTCTTGTGAAATTGCACCCTCAAGGCTCAGGTGTTCGTCAAGGGCATGCCTGATATGTGTCGGTTCTACTAACCGGGCACCATCTACTATGGCATTTTGTTCGGCAGTTTTTATTATCCCGTTTAGGGGCCTCAGGATACAGCTCAGCTTACCATCAAAGCTTCGGCAACGCAGCTCCTTAACAACCTCGGCAACGGCATTGCGGGAAAAATCACGGACCTCGAGCCTATAGTCCGGGGGAAGGCGCTTGCCGAAAATCTTCGCACTCCTTCTCCTGACCCCCGCATGGCCCTCTTTTTCAAACACTTTACCCCAGGTTTCTTTAAAATCCTTATCCAGATTGATTATCTCCTGCTTAATGTACTGGGCAACCTGCATAACATGCTCTGCCGTCTCAGGCACCCCACTCTCCATCTGTACAATCTCTCCCTTGTCCTCTATTCTGCTGAGAAAGGCCCCGTCACCCTCCTCCTGGAGGTGAACCAGTGTGTCATGGTTACAGCAGGCTATGATTATGTTATCTGCCTTAATATAATTTTCAGACCTGTCGGCAGCTCCGCTTCCTGAATTTTTCCCTCCTTCGAGGATATATTCCTTATTCTGCATAATCTCAAGCAAGCTGGACATATATCTGCTTTTTATCAAGGTTTTTAGCTCGTCAATATAAATTATAGAGGCCTTTGCATGTGCGCCGAGATAGGCCCTCTTATGAATCGGGGTCTGCATGATCCCTGACTGGTAGGGGTCATGTCTGAATCCGCCCTTCATATTCCTCGAGCTGGGCTCAGAAACATTTATCATAAGATTAGTGCCTTTCCTTGGATCGTAAAGAACCTCGGGCACCATATCCAGAATATGCTTAACCGAGAGAATTTTTCCGGATTGTGCCTCTCTCTGGATCTTCTCCTGTACCTTGTGGTTATTCTCCTGCATATACATGAATATTGCCCCGATACCCGTCAGTCCTGTAAAGATAAATGCTGTGGGGAAGAATATACCGGTTACTATACTTAAACCGGTAGCTATAAGAAGTAATTTCTTCACCTTCCTGACGGAGCCAATCTGCTCGGAAAGGGAAAATTCCTCAACACTGTTTTTGGCAGTCTCTATCTCTTCTCTTACCTTTGCAATATGCCGGTCCAGTTTTTTAGGCTCTGCATAGGCAAACTTGACATTGTTAACATCTTTTCCGGGATAGGCTGCGATAGAATCTCCGGGCCTTATATATTCACCCATTGACTTATCAATTATATGATTAAACATGCCGGCCAACAGCGATTTCCCCGTACCGGGCTTACCGACCATAAGCATATGCCCTCTGTTTTGGGCTATCTTTCTGATGGCCTTCTTTGCTTTGCTCTGAAATATAACTCTCTCAATGGGATCATCAGGCACCTCGACCCGGGATGTATCCCTGATATAATTCAATCGCTTTTCAAGGGTCTCCGGATAAAGCATGAGCTCCTTAATCCATTTGTAATCATTTTCATTGTAAGCATCAGGCATTCTGTGTTTCCCTCATTGATTCCATCAAGTAAAGCCTTCCTGAATCAGATTTCGATACCTTCCTGTCGATCTCGGAATAAATATTGGGCATCTGTGCCTTAATGGGTTCAAGTGCCTTGAGGTCATGCATCACCGAAATATTTGTGTAAAATTTCTGACTTGTTTGGCCCGATATTGGGGCATATCTAAAAAAAACTATGCTCTGAAGGTTGTTTAGTGTGTTTGCAATCGAACTCTTTTGGCTCTGCCCAATCTTAAAAGTTTCCAGAATTTCCCGGTAAATCATGGGGAGACGGTTCTCAGAGTATTTCTGATTAAGCTGTTTGGAAAAAAAGAGTTTAAGCGGTTTTGCCTCACCTCTGGCACACATATTAACAGCGTCTCTCAATTTTGAATCAATTTGTATGGATTGTTCAAAAGCGATCAGGTAATTGATAAGCATGACATCTTCAACCCAGAATTGAAGTCTATAATCACTGTTCAATACGCAGTACTTTATCTCATCTTCCAGTTTAAATCGTATTATACGGTATTCGTTGCCGTTTCGGCACAACTCAAACTTGAAGCCCCTCATCTCGAACAGACCGTTCATGAAATAGGCCTTGGTCAGTATAACCTTTGTCTGCTTTGATATGGAGTTAGTCAGAAATTTAACTTTGTCGTTTATATTGCCCGAGAGGTTCAATGGATATCTGTTCCCGCCTATTTCCTCACATATGGCCGTGATGTCTTCGATTTCGTCTTTATTAAGAGCGGCCAGTTTTTTCCGGACAGGATCAAAAGGCCTGAGCAACTCATCAATCTTCATGAAATGCAGATTCAACCCGGAATCTTTAAAGGAAGGGTTCCGGGTTCTATAGGAAGAAATGATCTCTTCTGCAGTGGAATCTTCACCGCCTTTTATGACTCCAAGACTTTTTATCAGCCTCTTTATTGTCCCCATGGAAGGTTTACGGTATTTTATTTTGCAGCCGACTATCATGTCCTCAACCTTTATCGGACCAGGGTTAAGAAGATAATAGGCTAATTCAGAAATCCTGTATTCCATGGGCTCTCCTGATGCGGCTTTCTTGCAGATATTGCTTAAATCCTGCGTTACAAGCCTTCCGTCGGAAATCACCCAGATATCATTTTTCACATTCATATTTCCCGGTTAACGGCCGTAATAATATTTTTTAATATTCAATAACACAAAAAAATATTTGCACCCAAAAACTTTCAGAATAATTACTTATCATTGATCGGCACAATGGGTTACTTTCTTGAGGGAGAAACGAGGGGCTCCAACGATTTAATGCATTACTTAAGCGAAAGATGTTGTTTTATCAGCGCTTCTAAAATTCCGTCCCTTGAAGTTAACTCGAACTATCTTAATTGACTCGTCCTCAAAAGGAATTTTCTTTGGTTCTTATTTTAGTTTGGTATAGCCTTTTTCAAAAATGTGACCTGCCTCTCAGGCAAATAACCTTGCTGCTATTTGCAGAACAGGGGGAGGTCAAGTCTGCTCTTGGCTCACGTTAGTGTGAAATCCGGGATACCCATTGTGGAATGTCGGCATTTTTTTGGGGGGGACATAATGGCGGTTCTGAAGCATTTTATCCTGGATTTTTGTCTGTTGAAGCAATTCGACAAAGTCAAAACCCTGGTTAATCGTTTTAAAGAATAAACGAAAAGAAGCCATTATG
>DAOWNY010000243.1 GCA_030642325.1 Deltaproteobacteria bacterium | reverse complement strand
GTCAGCACACAAACGTTTAGCTTTGAAAAACCGAGGTATTACATCAGCAGGAAATAACACCCAATGGGTGACAATTTGTAATAGCAAAACAGCCTGTGATCATTTTAGCTAATAGCTAACTGCTAAAGGCTAATCGCACAGCTTGAAAACACCTGAGCAGTTATCAAGTTTTTAACAATTCTACCAAAGCAGAAGAATGGTGATTCATTGAATATTTTGGAAGGAATTATGCTGGGGGTGCTGCAGGGTCTAACCGAATTTTTACCGGTAAGCAGTTCCGGACATCTTGTTATTGCCCAGAGCTTTATTGCCGGATTCCGGCAACCGGGAGTACTCTTTGACGTGATACTCCATTTTGGCACATTAATTGCGGTTCTCCTCTATTTTCGGAAGGATATAGGGGATTTACTAAGGTCATTAACCGTTAGTAGTTCCCATCTTATCACCCTTCCGGATGAGCAGCGCATAAACCTTTTAACAAAGCGGAGGTGGTGCCGGTTTATATTGTTGGGAACGGTAGTGACCGGAGTGATTGGGTTCTCTTTTAAAAATCAGATAGAAAAAACCTTTTTTTCACCGGTTGCAGCAGCCTGGATGCTTTTGATAACCGGGATCCTTCTGTTTCTGGCTGATCGGGTAAAATCACCGAACCGGTCCGATGGGGAGCTAAATCTTTTAGATACCATCTCCATCGGCGTTCTTCAGGGGATATCCCTGATACCGGGCATTTCCCGCTCAGGTTCCACTATCGCATGCGGATTGATGAGGGGACTAAACGGTGAAACCTCAGCTCGCTTTTCTTTCTTGCTGTCAATTCCCGCAATTTTCGGGGTTACTTTGATGGAATTAAAAAATTTCAGGCTTCTTTCTTCCCAGGAGTATGCAGTATACATTTTGGGAATGTTAGCCGCATGCCTGACCGGCCTTGTCGCAATAAAATTACTGCTGATCCTGATCCAAAAAAGAAATTTAAAGTACTTCTCTTTTTATTGCTGGTTTTTGGGCATTACTATTATACTCTATAATTTATTCTGATAATGCAATCCATTTTTGTATCCGTGAACGGTTACTGATTTCCTCAGCCCAAATATAATTTTCCCAGCCCCCAACTGCTTAGGGGGGGCATATCCTTTAAAAAATGCTGCCCTACAACTTCTCCGATGAAAAGGGAGTGATCCCCTGGTTTTATGACCCGTTGGATCTTGCACTCTATCGCCCCGATTGAATCCTTGAGCAGAGGGGTTCCCAGGCTTCCTGTGAAAAATTCAACCCCTTCAAATCTCTCCTCCAGGGGTTTTTCCATCCTGTCCACCAATTCTTCCTGGCCCTCATAAAGGATGTTTATACCAAAAGAATTTCTCTCCCCCATAATCTTATGGGTGTATCGATCCGGCCTAACGCCTGCCATAACCAGTAAGGGATCACGACTTATTTGCAATACCCAGGATACGATCATTCCTGCTCTGGTTTTCCCTGCCTGCACTGTTAACAAATAAATTCCGGTGGTGATTCTCTTAAGAAGATCCATGGTAATTACTTTTATTTTACATACATTTTTAAAAAAAGGGTTTTGCCGTGTGGCTCATAAAATAATATCGGCGTACCTGTCTGATTTGTAGGTTAAGCAACCCCTTCTCATCACTTCGGCCGGTTATCCACGGACAATTTTTCTGATAGATTCCATGTTTTCAAGTCCCAGGGCCCCGGACGGGCAGCTGCAAACGCACACCGCGCAACCTTCACATCTATCTTTCGCGATCTCTATTACCCCGTCAACCATCCTGATCGCCTCCCAATTGCATACCTCTTCGCACAAACCGCAATCAGTGCATTTTTCCTGATCAAAGGAAACCACTATCTTGCCCCTGGTCTCTTTGTAGGTTGAGATAACTTCGTCAAAACTTATTAGTCGGGTTAGAATTGCCCCCTTCATCTCTTCAATGGAACCAAACTCCTTAATATCCATATAATACGACATATCTTTCTTCAATTTTTCAATTATTCCCATCCCCTTCCGGTAAAAAAGGGTTTGGATTTGTACAGAACCTGCCCCGTACATTATATACTCAACAATATCTTCCCAATTTTGCACTCCCCCGGTGGCAGAAATGTGCATGTCTTTGGATTGGTTTTGCAAATTCAAAAGAGCTACAAAATTTGCGTGTTTTGCCACCTTTGAGCCTGTAAGAAAAACTGAGGAAGGAATTTCCGGCTCGATCTTGTCAAGATTGATTCCGGGGGCAGCGGGAAATGCGGAAGCAATTGTCAACCAGTCCAACCCCAACTGCCCGGGAATTTCAAGGGGAGAAGTATCCAAAGGGTTGAAGCCCAGTTTTGCCCCCAATGGAAGATCAACGGCTTTCCTGACTTCGCTTAGGACCTCACGAACTATTTCAGGATTAAATGATGCCCCACCCACGTAAGGATGGGGAAGCAGATAAGGCAATGGACAGCCCAATAGAATCTCAACGGCCTCGGCCCCTGCCTCCTGAAACATCCTGGCGGCCTTAATATATCCTTCAACGGAAACTGCCATAATACTGGCTATTACAGTTGTTTTTATATCTTTAATCGAGTCTTTAAACCACTTTGCCCAAGCCTCCACAGGTAAGGGAGAAAGACCGCATATACACAAATATCCGTCTCCCGTGGAATAAAATTTTGCCCTGGCATCCGGGAATAATCCAGGAGCGTATGGTCTTACAACCTTTTCGTATTCCTTTTCCAAAAAACTGCTTTTCATTACGATGGCTCCCCCACCGTACCGATCGCATTTCTTTATGTCCTTTCCCGTTCTCGTTAGATGTCCGGATGAGATAATAATGGGGTTTTCCAGTTCCAGCCGCCCCATTCTTACTTTTAAATCAGTCACATTAACCTCCTTTTGGCATTTTTCACCCAACAACATGGATTCCAGCCTGAATTATTCCGTCTGCAATTGAGGACAATTGGTTTGATCTTTGTGTGGTAACTTCACTTTTTATTCAAACGCTTTTTAGAAAGCTTGGCTTTGAGCTTGCCAAGGGTTCTTTTTTTTGCGGGGGAGTCGGGTTTTAGCTGGAGGTATTTCTCTAAATCCTTAACGGCCTCATACAAAAAACCCCTTTCCGCATAAAACATACTGCGGCTGCTATAGGCGATGGTATCTTCAGGATCCAGATCAAGAATTTTAGCCCAATTGGCAAGGGCACGATCTTCTCTGCCTAATATTGCCCAGGCATCAGCCCGGAGGCTGTAAGCACCGAGATGCTCAGGGTTGAGTTTCAGCAATTTGTTCACTTCCTTGATGGCGTCGGATTGTCTGTAGAAAAAAAAGACTATGGCCAGATTATAATGAGCTTCGACCATCTTTTCGTTGGAAAGCTC
>DAOWNY010000203.1 GCA_030642325.1 Deltaproteobacteria bacterium | reverse complement strand
GCCGCATCCCCTATTAACAGTAAATTGCCTTTCCCCAGACAAGGCGGCGCTTGTCTCATTATACATCCTTCGTCTCTCTCCATATCTCCAAAGACTACCTGAAAATTTTCAGTTAAAAAATTTTTAAAATCTTCCATGCTTTTTTTGAGGCTTCGGCCTTTATACCCACCCACACATAAGGTAAGAAATTCATCCTTGCGGTGAACAGCCGAAAGAATATCCCCGATTTGAGGTTCTAAAAATACGTACCAATGTCCATCCTCCAGGCTTCCCATATCCGAAAACCGGTAATAGGCCTGATAGACCATCGCTTCTTGGGCCTGTTTAATCCAGGAAGGATCAAGAAGTCTCCTTACCTGTGAGTTTCCACCATCTGCTCCTACCAGGTATGAACAGGATAAATCCTGATCAGTTTTGCCCTCACGGGAAACCTCCACATTAAATTTATTATCTGTTAGGGAATAATTACGGAAAGTGCAGTTTTCTATCCATTCAACCCCGGTCTCATTCAAGAGCCAATAATCAAACTTACTTCGCCAAATATTATGCTGGTCCTGGGGAAAAGACTGACCATCTTTTGGTATTTCCCAGATATAGGTGGAAAAACCTTTCCCTTTTTTCCACTCTTTTATATTGGAAGCGTTTATTATTTCAGGTTGACAATGGACATCTGCGGGTGGAAGGGCACCAAAATACTCTTTAAGCAGCAACTGAGTCTGGCCGAACAGAATTCCGGAGCATGTTTTGGGTCGGGGCAAACTTTCTTTTTCTATAACCAGTGCTTCTATACTTTCATACTTTAAGGCTTTGGCACATGCAGAACCTGCAGGGCCGGATCCGACAATGATTACCTGATAATTTCCCATCTTTTATTTCTCCTTCCTTATTGCAACAAAGCAGTTATTATTAGCATTCGGCACAAGTAACCCGGCGGGCCGAAAAAAAACATAATAGTGACTTTATGCCGATAAGACGACTTAGCGTCAAGTAACTTATTTCATTACTTATTTAAGGTTTTTTTAAATTCAAGTTAGCACCCTTTGGGCGAGTGGGGTTGGCTGTTAACACACGCAGTCAGGAAACTCATTGATATAATTGATTAAAAAATGAGGTTTCCTATACAATCCAGTTACTTAGAAAAAAATAGTTTAGTTAGTTGTGAAGGTCAAGTATATAAATCATCTCTTTAACGCTCGAATCAAGCCATTTTGGGACATTCTCGGTTTCGACAATTTTTGGTTCAATCAGAGATGAATCCCGGTTGCACAAGAATTCTAAACGTTTTGACTTTTC
Organism: Deltaproteobacteria bacterium; assembly: GCA_030642325.1. Classification (GTDB taxonomy): domain Bacteria; phylum Desulfobacterota; class DAOWNY01; order DAOWNY01; family DAOWNY01; genus DAOWNY01. The sequence goes on along the minus strand of DAOWNY010000203.1, from coordinate 2,490 downwards.
CTGGCTGATAATGCAAGCTCCCCCAATGAACCGAAGGCCATATAGAGAAAATGATGTCAGAAGAAACTAAAAACCGCTGCCCGCCGCATTTGAGACGCCAGGCTATACAAAACTCTTCTCTCGGGAACCCTGCGGTCGTCCGATAAGCCAAAACTACTACCTCATCAGCCTTCCTCTATCTTCAGTCTTTAGTCTAAACACCTAATTAATTTCCTATTCGGCTGGAAGTTTATCACATACGGGTCGGGAGTTCAAATACCTATTGTTTGATTTCCGAAAAAAGACGTAACATTATATTCAAGGTCTCCGTTTTTTGACAATAATTTCAGTAAGTTTACGTTGGTATTCCGGTAATCGTTAACTGTGGATTTTGAAACGTGACTAGTGTAAGAAATGTCCCTTAATGAATAAATTATATGCAAATGGATGTCCCTTTGTTCCCTGGAACCTTTGGTATAAATAGGAAATAAATTATATAAAAAAGAATAAATAACATCCTTAATTTTTGGCCGGCTAATTTTTAAAAAAGAGGGCATGGTTTGATTGTATTTGAATATCAATGAGTTAGGAATTTATATTTGGGATATTTTTTCTTTGGTATAAAAATTGCTACCCAGTAAGCGTTTAAGCGTATAGTTACATAAATTTTTTACTTCATTAATGCATTGGCAAGGAGGCGAATAAATGAAATTAAGAAAAATTACCTTTTCGGTAATGTTGGCGGTTGCCATGATGTTGCCGGCGGGAGTGGCTATGGCGGCTCCATCTGTGCAGATCCAGACCCCGGTGGATGGGACGATAATAAGAGGAATTGCGAGCACAGACTTTGTGGAAGACAAATTGGACATCGTTTTTATTATTGATACATCAGGAAGCATGGGGATGAATCGTGACGGTCCCGGTGGGATAACAAGGATGGAAGCAGTCCAGCAGGCCACCTTAAGTGTGCTGAATAACTTTAATTCCTCTGTAATAAATGTGGGAATAGTTGAATTTAGCACTGCGGGATTTGGGGGGGGTGGATCAAGGATCGTGCAGAGTTTGACCAACGACTATAATGCCGTGGAAAATGCAATCAATGGGCTGCAGACCGGGTCTACGACTCCCATGGGGGAAGGAATCAATTTTGCGCGCCAGGATTTTGCCGACAACGGAAGAAGCGATGCCGGCTGGATTGCTCTGCTTCTCAGCGACGGATATAGCAACTGTTGTATAGACCCGATTGATCAAGCCACAGCCGCTGCCAATGAAGGAATCACAATTAACACTTACGGTTTTGGTGATCCTGATGAAGACCTCTTGACTGAGATAGCCGACCTTACCGGAGGAACTTATCTCTCTGTTGACACGAGCAATATCGACAACATCTTTGATGCAGGGATCGATTCGGAAGTGGATCTTGACCGGGTCGAGTTAACCGACGGAACTGATACCTGGCTTGCCGACATCACCAGCCAGATCGGGCAGCTTTGGACGTGGGAATCTCCTGTTTCGGGGATGGTCGGATATCCGGAAACTACTTTTACCGCCACTGCCTACTGGAGTGATCAATCAACTGCCGAAGATTCAGTCACTGTTTATTGTGAAGGCCAACCCCCGGTTCCCGAGCCAACCACCATGCTGCTGCTTGGCTCCGGTCTTATGGGGTTAGCCGGTTTTGGCAAAAAAAGAAAAAAGAAATAACAGGATAGCTTTATCAAAAAAGGCAAGTATTTTTATACTTGCCTTTTTTTTTGACTTTTTTCGAAATTAAAGATATCTTAATCTTAAGTTGGTAACTTTCTTACCTTTTTGGATATAAAAAGCGATTAGCCGCAACCAACCATTTTTTGCTAATTTGAATAGCATCTAATCAAGATAAAAGGAGAGTCCATGCAAAAGAGTTTTTTTATTAAGGGTATCCTGCGAAGATGGTGGCCGGCGATTTTTTTCATTATAGCTGTTTTGGAAGCCAACAGTCTGCCCGCCACCGTCATAGGGACATTTGATACTGATGGTATGCCCTATTACCTTGGAGATGAGGTGAAAAAAGATCCCGACAAAATTATGGCGGATCTGAAAACGAGCCTTATATACGGTAATCTGGCCAAGGTAGGTGTTTTGGCCGAGGCCCTGCTAAAAACAAGGCCGGATGACCCGGATCTCAGGGCACTATACAGCATTTTTCTGAGTTCTAAGGGGGATATTTCAAAAGCCAAACAGGAGTTGCTGAGGGCTACTCTCCACAATAAAAAAAACCAATATTCTCTATATGCAAAAGCAATGATCCTTCGTTATGACCGACAATATGATAATGCCATAAATGTCTGCAAACAAGCAATTTCTCTTGATGAAAGTCATCCCTATCCGTGGAATATCATGGGCCGCATCTACTTTGACCGGGAGGAATATCAATCAGCCCTTGCCGGTTTTCAAAGGACAATAGAGCTCGAACCCAATTTTCTTCCGGCTTATTCCAATCTGGGAGCCGTATTTTTTCTTTTGGGCAAT
>DAOWNY010000095.1 GCA_030642325.1 Deltaproteobacteria bacterium | reverse complement strand
CCTTCCTGCATGAGGGCAACCTGATGACATCTTTCTGCTTCATCCATGTACGGGGTTGAGATGATTATCGTAATTCCCTCAAGAATAAATTCATAGAGAATTTTCCAGAATTCACTGCGGGAGAGGGGATCGACCGCGGTGGTTGGTTCGTCCAAGATTAAAATTTTGGGTCGGTGGATCAGGGCACAACTAAGACCGAGTTTTTTTTTCATGCCTCCGGAAAGAGCGGCCGCCCTGCGGTTACGAAAGGGTTCCATCCTGGAAAAATTTAGAAGCTTTTTTTTCTGGTCCTCCCGTATGGAGTAGGGAATCCCGCGCAAGTCAGCCATAAAATTTATATTTTCTTCCACGGTCATATCCCCATAAAGGGTAAAATCCTGCGACATGTAGCCGATTGCCGACCGGATTTTATCAGGTTCCTTTTCCACATCACGGGCATCAACGAACATCAGCCCGGAAGTAGGGGCAAGGATACCGCAAAGCATCTGGAAGGTGGTGGTCTTTCCTGCTCCATCGGAGCCGATCAATCCGAATATTTCCCCCGGTTTTACCCTGAGATTAAGATCGTTAACCGCAGTCAGGTTTCGATACTTTTTTGTTAAATTTTCGGTTAAAATCGCATGATCTTTTAATCTTGCTATTTCCACGATTGATCCTGATCCCACTTCAAGTTAACATCAGCGGGCATGCCCGGCTTAAGAATACCTTCCGGATTGTCAATACCCACTTTGATTTTATAAACGATACTGGAACGATATTCATCCATTTGGACATCCCGGGGGGTAAATTCCGCCTTGGATGCTACCAGAATAACCCGTCCCTCAAAATGACGGTCCGGGAAAGAATCTACGTAAATTCTGCAGGGGTCATTGAGTTTGACCTTGCCGATATACTTCTGCTCAACGTAGGTTTTTACGTAGAGCTGTGACATATCAATGATTACCACCAGCGGAGTACCTTGAACCACATTCTCGCCAAGTTCAATTACCTTGTCGGTAACCGTACCACGGACAGGACTATAAATAAAGGTATCATTCATATTGGCCTCAATCTCCTTTTTCAGGGCCAGGGAAGAGTTTACCACTGCTTTGGCAATATTTTCGTCAGTTTTTGCCGCAATCAGTTCTTTTTCCAGGGTAAACACATCGTTTTTCCGTAATCTTATCTCCACAAGGGATGTCCGGGCCAGCCCTAAAGAGGCCTCCGCTCGCAAAACCCCACTGTTTCCTTTATCTATTTCCGCCTTTGCCACATTGTAGGCCTCCTCAATGGAATCCATTTCACGCTGCGCAATAGACTTTTTTTTAATCAGGGAAGAAAATCGAAAATAATCCTTTTTTATTTTTACAAGATTAGTCTCTGTCTGCCTTAAGACTGCCCTTGCGGAAGCAAGATTGGCCTCGGACTGATGAATTTTAGCCTCAGATCGTTTTTTTATCAGTTCCAGGTCTATATTTGCCCCGCGAAGTTTGCTTTTAAGTATTTCCACGCGATTGAGCGACCGGGTGAGCACCGCCCTGGCTTCGCTGATCCGTGCTTCGGCATTGGCAATCTGCGACTCAATCTGTTTCGACTCAATCCGTGCAATGAGATCACCCCTTTTAACCTCGGAACTTTCTTCGACCGTCAATTTGATTACCTGTCCCTTTAGCTTGGCGCTCAAAGAAACCTCCGTACCTTCCACCCAGCCATGAAGCCGCAGGATTCCTTTCCCGACGCCCCCTTTATCAACAGTGGAATAATAAACCGTTGCCAGGCCGCATATAAAAAAGAAGATAATGACAAAAAAGAGATATTTCCTCAGTCTGACTTTATTACCGCCATTCTCAGGCATTTCCCGCCCCCTTTTATTTATATTGTGCAGGTAAAAGGTTCACGATTGGTCGTGTTTCTGCTTTCATGTTTCCCGGTATAGCTGGTAACTCCGCAAAACTACAAATACGCATTTATCCGGATTGCTTGACATACATCGGCGGCATGGAGTTTACCTTTGATTTTGAACCGCAATACTTTTCGACCTTGCGATTAGGTATTAGCTATTTAAATGTTAGCTTTTGCATGAAACCATTCAACATCCGCTTGATCTCGTTACATTTGCCGATCTAATTCCAGCTTAAGTTGAGATACAAGTTAAAAACGCTCATCAGAGGGAAACCCCCTTGTAATACGATGGACCTCTATCACCAACTGGTGCGCTTTTAGCCATACTTTTAGCTCTTTAAAATCTCTCATAATACCTAATACCTAACCGCCAATAGCTAATAACCGCACAGCTTGATACTTTTCGGCATATCGTAAAAACCGGACTTTTCCCGCTTTCTTTTCGCTTACTAATAGTAAATCGTGAACAATCACCCCGTTAGCAGCGATAACCGGCAGATAATGAATACTTAATGAATTACTTTAAGCATTGCAGAAAAATATTGATTAAATCAATTAAAATTAATATGTAAAGTTAAATGTATTATTCTCCATTGCAAAAGTTAACATAACCGGCCGGCTTATACAAGGCAAAACAAGAAAAAATTCATCGATGGTGTTCAGCAATATTGACATATCCGGGCTGGTGTGATAGCTAATTTACGGGATTTGAGCTTAAGGGAAGGTTATGGAAGAAATAAATTTTGAAGTAAACAGTGAATCATAGTTTAAGAAATATAAAACTCATTATCGAATATGACGGAACCCTTTACCATGGGTGGCAATATCAGACCAATGCCCTTACCATTCAGAGGGTTATAGAGGATAAACTGTCACTTATTACCAATGAAAATATTAGTCTGATTGCCTCGGGCAGGACTGATGCCGGAGTTCATGCCTTGGCCCAGGTGGCAAATTTTCGAACAACATCGAAGGTCCCGCTTGATGCCTTTATCAAAGGACTAAATAGTCTTCTGCCTCCTGATATCATAATCAAGGAGGCAGCAGTTGTTAAGGAAAATTTTGATGCCAGGCGCAGTGCAAAAAGCAAGATCTATCTATTCATAATTTTTAACACTTCCGCCCCCTCCGTTTTTTATCGTAACCATTCCTGGTTTGTTCCATTTGAATTGGATATGGATCTCATGAGAAGCGCCGGGTTTTTTTTGATCGGCAGGCATGATTTTTCTTCTTTTCAATCCTCTAATAATGATAGTGCGCATCCCATCCGGGAGTTAATGAATTTGAGTTTGGATAAAAAAGAAAACAGGTTTATTCATATAAATGTTGAGGGGAATGGTTTTTTAAAGTATATGGTGAGGAATATCGTGGGAACCCTGGTAGATGTGGGGAGAAAGAAGATTACCGTTGATAAATTCAAGGCTATTTTCGAAGCAGGGGACAGAACCCTGGCGGGAATAACCGCCCCTTCCCGGGGACTATTTCTCAAAGAGGTTAAGTATTAGTCTGGAAACTCTCTTGACTGGACCCATAATATGGGTTATAAAAATTTTAGTAATGTTTGGGGGAAAAAGGCATGAAAGGTGTTATTTTAGCAGGAGGATTGGGAAGCAGACTTCATCCGTTAACCAAAATAACCAACAAACACTTGTTGCCGATCTATGATCGACCGATGATTTATTATCCCATCGAGGCCCTGATTAATGCGGGGATTGATGATATTTTGATCGTTACCGGGGGGAACAACGCGGGGGATTTCCTGCGGCTTTTGGAAAACGGCAACGGTTTTGGATTAAAGCACATGAATTATACCTATCAGAAAGGTGAGGGAGGGATTGCCGAAGCCTTAAGCCTGGCGGAATATTTTGCCGGCGGTGATAAGATTTGTGTGGTTTTGGGAGATAACATCATCGAGAAGAACATAATAAAAGAGGTGGCGGCATATAAAAAACAGAAAAGCGGCGCCAGAATTATCCTAAAGGAGGTTCCGGATCCCCAAAGATTCGGAGTGCCTGTATTTGACGGTGAAAGCATAATCAAAATCGAGGAAAAACCGGTGACCCCGAAATCTCAATATGCCGTAACCGGGATATATATGTATGATAATGATGTGTTTAAAATCGCCAAGACCCTTAAGCCGTCGGATAGAGGGGAACTGGAAATTACCGATGTTAATAACCGGTATATTGAAGAAGGGAAAATGTCCTGGGGGATACTGGAAGGTTGGTGGAGTGATGCCGGGACATTCGAATCCCTACTTAAGGTAGGCAATCTGGTAATTAAAACCGGTGCCAACAATATTCAGCAATAAGGGTTTAAGATTATGATTGATGGAGTGGAAACTAAAAAATTGCGGGTTATTCCCGATGAACGTGGAAGGCTTATGGAAATGTTAAGATCCGACGATGATTGCTTCATCAAGTTCGGTCAGATTTACATTACCACCGCCTATCCCGGGGTGGTGAAAGGATGGCATTACCATAAAAATCAGTTTGATAATATGGCAGTAATAAAAGGGATGATGAAAATTGTTCTCTATGATAATCGGAAAGATTCCAAAACTTACGGGGAAATAAATGAGTTTTTTATGGGAGAGCAGAACCCCCTGCTGGTCAAAATTCCACCCGGTGTCCTTCACGGTTTTAAATGCATATCGGAGGTGGAGGCGATGGTGGTTAATTGCCCCACTGAGGTATATCATTACGAAAAGCCCGATGAGTTCAGAATTCACCCCCACGACAATGATATTCCTTATGACTGGAACAGAAAGGACGGATAGAAAAGGTGGGAGAGTATGAGAATTTTAGTAACCGGTGGCTGTGGTTTTATCGGTTCAAATTTCATTCGCTACATGTTAAAGAAATACGATGATTACCGAATAATCAACCTCGACAAATTGACTTATGCCGGTAATCTGGAAAATCTTAAGGAATTTCATCAAACCACGGAAATCGAGGCCGCCGGATATCAATTTATTAGAGGTGACATCTGCGATGCTTCGCTGGTGGACAGGATTTTAGCCGGCTCCGCATCCCATGGCCCGGATTCGTCTCAGGTGGAAGCGATCATCAATTTTGCTGCGGAATCCCATGTTGATCGAAGTATCGAAGGGCCGGCGGTATTTTTTAAAACCAATATTTTAGGTACCCAGGTTTTACTTGATGCGGCAAGGAAACATAATGTAAAACGATACATTCAAGTCTCCACCGATGAGGTCTACGGTTCCCTGGGAAAAAAAGGGTATTTTACCGAGACCACCCCCCTTGCACCCAATAGTCCTTATTCTGCCAGCAAGGCGGGAGCCGATCTTCTGGTTAGATCATATTATCAGACTTTTTGTACTCCGGTTGTTATTACCCGGTGTTCCAACAATTATGGTCCCTATCAATTTCCGGAAAAATTGATTCCTCTAATGATTACCAACGCCCTGGCTGATAGCTCGTTGCCCGTTTATGGAGATGGTTTGTATACCAGGGACTGGGTGCATACTGAAGACCACAGCAGGGCGATTGATGCAGTTTTGCATCAGGGAAAAGATGGTCAGGTTTATAACATTGGGGGAAATTGTGAGAGGACCAATCTTGAAGTTATAAATACGATCTTGGAATATCTGGATAAGCCTGAAACCTTGATTAAATTTGTTTCCGACCGCCCGGGACACGACCGGAGATACGCTGTCGATTCGAGCAAAATAACAAGAGAGCTTGGATGGGTACCCCGCTACGAATTTGAAGAAGGAATGAAAATCACAATAAAGTGGTATCTTGACAATAAAGAATGGTGGGAAAAAATAAAAAACGGGGAATACCTGGCATATTATAAAAAGATGTATGGGAACAGATGAAGGTTCTGGTAATTGGTGCACAGGGGATGCTTGGTTCGGATTTGGTAACTGCCTTAAATGATAAGTTTGAAACGGCAGGTAAAGATATCGATGACTTCGATATTACCGATAAGGCGGGGTCCCGCGATGCAATCATCGATATTGATCCGGCAGTGGTCATCAACACTGCCGCTTTTACGGATGTGGATGGATGTGAGTCCGATGAGAAACAGGCCTTCCTGGTTAATGCGCAGGGGGTGAAAAATATCGCCGAAATCTGCCGGGAAATGAGGATAAAACTTATCCATATCAGTACCGATTATATTTTTGACGGCAAAAAAGGAGAACCGTATCTCGAAGGTGATCAACCTGGCCCTCTTAGCGTCTACGGAAGGTCTAAGCTGATGGGCGAAGAGTATGTAAAAACAATTTTATCTGATTTTTTAATTATCAGGACCCAGTGGCTTTACGGCAAACGAGGAAAAAATTTTGTTAAGACGGTATTGAAATTGGCGAAGAAACAAAAAGAACTTACAATGGTAAATGACCAGGTGGGATCCCCCACTTTTACCATGGATTTATCGGGAGCCATCATTGCCTTGCTTGAGTCATTTTCTGAAGGCATATTTCATGTATCCAACGAGGGCTACTGCACCTGGTATCAATTTGCCGGTGAGATATTAAAACTGACCGGTTTTGACAATGTCAATCTGGTCCCCATCAGTTCGGAAAAATTTGCCCGACCTGCCGTTCGCCCTCATTTTAGTAAGTTTAATTGTAAAAAATTTAAAGAAGTTACGGGAAAAACGATGAGACCTTGGTCCGAGGCGCTTGCTAACTACTTAAAATATGAAATTGATTGTTAGGAGGGAGACAAAAAAATTGAAATCAGAAAAGGTGACCGACAAAGTAAAAAGCAAATTTAGAGAATACACCGAAGCAATTGTGATAGCTTTTATCCTGGCTTTAATAATCCGGACTTTTGTTGTGCAGGCTTTCAAGATTCCTTCCGGTTCAATGATCCCAACCTTGCTGGTGGGGGATCATATCCTAGTGAATAAATTCATCTATGGAACTAAAATCCCTTTTACGACGAAAAGATTGTTTACTTTTAAGAAGCCCGGCCGAAATGATGTAATAGTTTTTGTTTGTCCGGCTGATCCCGACAAAGATTACATAAAACGGGTTATTGGGGTGGGAGGAGACCGAATTAGTGTAACAGATAAAAAGGTTTATATTAACGGGGAACCCTTTGAAGATTCCCACGGCGTTCATAGTGATAATATCATAATTCCCCGGGGGGGGCAGCCGCGAGATAATATGGAACCTGTTACCGTGCCGGAAGATTCGTATTTTATGATGGGGGACAATCGAGACAGCAGTTATGACAGCCGTTTTTGGGGGACGGTAAAATTGAATGCAGTCAAGGGGAAGGCCTTTTTCATTTACTGGTCATGGAATAAATTAACTCACTGGGTAAGGTGGGGGAGGAT
>DAOWNY010000262.1 GCA_030642325.1 Deltaproteobacteria bacterium | reverse complement strand
TCAGTTTTTTTTATTTCTCCCTCGGAAAATTATTTTAATTGGTGTTCCGCTGAGACCGAAACGGTGTCTCAACTTATTTGCCAGGTATCTTCGGTAGGAAGGCGGGATCTCCTTGGGATAATTTGCAAAGACCATAAAGGTGGGGGGAGCAATGGATATTTGGGTTATGTAATAAAATTTTATGGGTTTACCCTGATAAAATGAGGGTTGATGAAAGTCGATGGCTTCCCGGAAAGCATTATTAAGTTCCGGAGTAGAAATCCGACACCTGCTTTGGATTACTGCCTGATCCACCAGATTAAATATCTTGTTTACTCTTTGGCCGGTTTTAGCCGACGTGAAGATGATCGGGGCATAATCGAGATATTTTAGCCTTGATTTGATGAGATTTACGTATACTCCGATGGTTGCATCATCCTTTTCAATCAGATCCCATTTATTTATTACGATTATCGATGCCTTTCCCTTTTCATGTACATAGCCGGCGATTCGAGCGTCCTGGCTGGTAATGCCGTCAAAGGCGTCAACCATAATTAAAGCTACATCACAACGTTCCATTATTCTTAACGATTCTACAATACTATAGGTTTCAATCCGCAAAGCAACCCGGCTTTTACGCCTGATTCCGGCGGTATCAATCAATAGATATTTTTTTTCGTCCAAGGTGAATGGTGTATCTACCGAATCGCGGGTGGTGCCGGGTACATCATTAACAATAACCCTTTCATAACCTAATATCTTATTTAGAAGAGAGGATTTCCCCGCGTTTGGACGGCCAAGGATGGCAATTTTTATGACTTCTTTATCACTATCTTCGCTCAATTGCCTTGGCAAGGATTCCACTACCTCATCCATTAAATCCCCTACACCCAGTCCGTGCTGGGCGGATATGGGATAGAGCCGGTTTTTGCCGAAGCAATAGAAATCAAGGACATTTGGTTCCTGACTGGGGCCGTCAATTTTGTTGATTGCATAAAATATCGGTTTTTTTGTCCCCCGCAACATTTTTACCAATTCCGTATCAACAGAGGAAAGCCCCTCCTTCCCATCAAACAGGGTAAGGATCAGGTCCGCTTCTTCAATGGCCAGCTGAACTTGCTCCCTCATCTGAATCGAAAGTTTTTCTTGGCAGGCAGGTTCGAACCCCCCGGTATCAATTAGAATAAACTCTTGATCATTCCAGGAAGCGTCGACGTAGTTCCGATCCCTGGTAACTCCCGGTTGATCGCCTACAATCGCCTTCCTTTTTCGGGCGATCCGGTTAAAAAGGGTGGATTTTCCTACATTGGGGCGGCCAACGATGACTACCAGCGGTTTCATATATAGTATATACCTTACTGATGGATTAACCTTACCATCAATTTATGATTTTGGTCAGGCGAGCTTAAACCTGAAGACAATAAAGATGAAAACAGTATAAAGGAGCAGGATAGAAACACCCGCCATTTTTCCAATATCCCAATTATTTTTAATGAAAAGCAAAAGCAGCAATGAAATAAAAATCATAAAAGGTACCAGATAAAAGAGGGTAAGGGGCATAACATGTAATGGAGCAATCATCGACGAAACCCCAACCACCAGCAAAATATTAGCAATGTTGCTGCCGATAATATTGCCGATAAGCATTCCCCCATAGCCTTTCCTTACCGCACTTATGGATACCCCAAGTTCGGGTAGACTGGTTCCGACCGCCACCATACTAAGACCGATAATGCTCTCCGGAACTCCCAGAAAGAAGGCAAACCAGACCGCTTCTTTAACCAGGAGATGTCCTCCAAAAACAATGGCGCATCCACTCCCAAACAAGATCAATAAATCTTTCAGCACCCCCGGCCAAAAAGAGACGCAGTTTTGACCTTTGGTTTGATTTACATCACGGGATTGACGATCAAATCGAAATAAGAAAACAATATAGGCTATGTACGATATAAGCAATATAAACGCCTCAAAGGTAGAAACCACACCGTTGAAGGCGAAGATCGGGAACAATAATGTTGCAAACAGCATTATATAGCCATTTAGTTTGAGGGTGGGCCTATCTGTTCTGATCAAACCGATTATCGCAGCCAGGCCTATCACAAGTCCGATGTTGGCGATGTTGCTGCCGATTACATTTCCTACGACTAGTCCGCTGTGTCCCTCGATTGCAGCGATAATTGAAGAGACCAGTTCGGGGATAGAAGTTCCAAATGCGACCAGGCTTAAGCCTATCAGGAATTTTGAAACACCGAATTGCCTTGCTATTCGAGCAGCAGCCTCCACAAAGTAGTCGGAACCCTTAGTCAGAACAACAAGACCGATTGCTAAAATTATTAAACTTGAATACCACAAATTTTTCCGGATTCCCAATTACTTAATTTGCGAGGTCAGTAACTTGCGTCCATTATCTCTTCCAATGGGGAAATCTGTTTGTTGTCAGCATTCCCTCGTAAAAAAATATTACAGGCTGGGATAGATGTCAAGAGAAGAAAAAAAGCAGATCGTGAAAGGGTGGCAGGTTTAAGGGATATAACTGTTTTATGTCAAGACATTTTAGGCCCACCCAGGTTTTTTACCAACTATCAATTGTGAACGAATACAAAACGTTTAAGTCCGTATCAGATAAAATATCTTTACCATCTGATTTTATTGATGTAGTCTTTGTAAAAACAAAATGAAGCAGTGAAGTTTATTCTTAAATACGGGAATTTTGCAGGCAGAAGTCGGGAACATCTATTACTTACTATGAAGATTATAAAATTAATGTATCTTCTCAATAAACATGCGTAAGTATCTTGTATATATATCTTTCATTGGTTTGCGGAATCTATGAACTATTGCCTCCGTTTTTTTGAATCATTAAAAACTGATGATCAGAAAGTTGTCTTTTGATTGGAGCGGTCCGGTAGTTATGAAGAAATATTCGGTTATTATTGTGGGAGCCGGCCCGGCTGGTTTGGCCTGTGCCCAAAGCTTGGGAAAAGAAAAAAAAGAGGTTTTGGTTTTAGAAAAAAACAGAAAAGTAGGCCCCAAAATATGTGCCGGCGGATTAACCTTAAAAACCTTGAAACTTTTAGACCTTCCCCCCGAATTATTGGAAGCACAATTTAAGCAAATGAATGTGTTTATTGAGGGAAAAGAAC
>DAOWNY010000021.1 GCA_030642325.1 Deltaproteobacteria bacterium | reverse complement strand
CTCTCTATCCCCCTGACCATGACGGTGAAAATTGCTCTGGACAGTAACCGGCAAACGCGGTGGATGGCTATTATGCTGGGATCGGAGGCAGCTGCCCAGGCTGATCTGCCTGCCGTGTCAAAAAATTCGAATGATGGGCCGCATAAAACGGAACCTTCAAAAAATTCTTCTGATCAAAATTCACCCCCAAAGGGGGATCAAGACCCTGTTGCTGAAGAGTAATCCCGGGCGAACTAAAAATATCGGGCAGACTGAAGGTGCTGCCAAAGTAATTTCCATCTTTTTTTACTTGGAGGAAAGAAAATGAGACGCTTTTTAATTATCTTATCTACTTTGGTTTTTATCGTTGGCGGGATTGGGTGCACTCGCTATCAGAGACAGGTTACTTCATTTAAGTTACCGGAAGGGTAATCCAATTTTCGTGAGATTGGGGCAGCCAAGATCGCAGCCTATTCATATAAAATCCTCAAGGAAGCAAAAAAAGCGTTTGGCTTTGACATTTGGGGATCCGGTCTTATGCCGGTCCAGGTTATAGTTGATAATCAAGGGTCGGATACATTTGAGATTCAGCCTTCCAACACCTTTCTTGTGGATAATGACAATCATGTCTGGCCGGTTCTGGACAGTGAACTTGCCTATCAACGTCTTTCCAGCAAGACGGATTTGGCTAATATTGCTGCCGGTTCAGTGAAACCGGCTATTTTGGGTGCTGCGGTTGGAACGGTTGTTGGCGCGGCGGCCGGAGCTGTTCTGGGAGGGGCCGGGGAAATAGTTTCCAAAACCGCCGAGCAACAGATTTCAGAGGATCTTTATAGCAAAGGACTTGAGACAAGGCAATAACGCCCGGTGACTTAACTTACGGGTTTATTTTTTTCCCGGGTGAAGCAAAAACGGCAAAAGTTTTGAGACTCAAGTTGAAGGAGACGACAACAGAAGAAATCTACTTTTTACATCTGGAGCTATAAAAACCGGCATTTCCGAAGTCCGAAGAATCGCTCCGGGCATGGAAAAACAGCGATAATTTGTTTGACTTTATTTGCAAATAAAACTATATATAAGGGCGACTGTTTTATCTGACAAAAATAATCATTTCAATAAAATATTATTTTTAGTTACTTCAGCAAGATGAATACCTTTCAACCACCTAATAACATGCCGCTTCATAATGAGTTTTAATGAATCTCATCCTCATCCAAAACGTCAAGCAGTAAAATTGTTTCTTGCTGAGAAAACCGGATAATTATTTTTCAATATTTAGAAGCGGGACTACATTTTACCACTACGCATATTTTACGCTTGATTCTGTATATTCATACTCAAAACCGTCTCTTCGCACAAGTCAAAGATGATTATCCTTTTAGGTAAATGAATCAATGAGGGGTAATAATTTATGCTGAAGGATAAGTTTTATACGGTTTTATTGATGGCTATAATCGCTATTCTAACTGCAAATCATCTGGCCAGGGGTGGCGGCATGGAGTTGGAGGGGGTGGGCACCAAGGCCATCACAATGGGAGGCGCCTTTATCGGCCTGGCTGATGATTCCTCGGCCATCTATTGGAACCCGGCCGGTTTGGCCAGGTTAGAAGGAGCCCGTGTGGATATGGGGATATATACCATGTCAAGCATCGGCTGGGATAGAAATTCTGTTTCAAACCTCCCTCCATCCCAGATGAGACCCGAAAAGGGTGATGTATTTATGAAGTTATATCCCAGTGAGCCAATCAGGTTCAATGATGAAAGTGAATTCTGGCCCTTTGCCGCTGTCATGCCGGCTTTGACCGCCTTTAAAAGCTTTGACGGATATACCATTGGGGGGGGAATTTATCCCACATTAGGGATTGGTGCCGCCTGGGACGATAAAATATACGATCCCAAAACATCTGCCGCTATGGATGCCTCCTACTATTCCATGATAGGTGTGATTAACTTCAACGCCACCATTGCCAAACAACTTTCAGATAAATTTTCCGTGGGTTTGGGGGTTGAACTGATTTACGTGAGAGGCATGGTGGACGCTGACAAAAATTATCGAAATTCCAAATCACCCTTGTCCCCGGATTATGAATTCAGACTGGAATCGGAGATGGATGGGGCGGGAGCTCAGGGAATCATCGGGCTTCATTACAAATTAACCCCAAAATTGAAGATAGGCTGTGTCTATCGAACCGGTGCTACATTTGACTTAAAAGGCGACACCAGCGTCAGGCAGACTTTCTTGATAGGAAAACAGGAACTGGGTCTATCGGAGAAGAGTGATCATACCCAAAGATTCGTCTATCCCGCTTCCTGGGGAATCGGGATAGCTTACGAGCCTTTCTCTTCCTTAACTTTAACCTTTGACTGGCAGCGGACTGATTGGACGAAATATCTGTTTCCCCCCAGCACCATGGATTTTAAGGATGAGGGTTTTATGCTCAGGGATGTACGGGAAGATCCTGGCTGGGTTACTGTTGATAAATTCCGCTTTGGCCTGGAACACAGGTATAGTGAGCGTTTAGCATTAAGGGGCGGCTTTTTTTATGAAAATTCCGGGATGCCTGCTGATTTTGAGGGTTTTACCACTACTTTTTGCGGGTACGCCAAGTATGCCAATCTGGGTCTGGGGTATCAGTGGGATAAGTGGTCTGTGGACATTATGGGAGGAACCATGTGGGGGGAAACACCTTATAAGGTAGGTCATCACTGATATGATTTCGCCTTTACTTTCTCCCGTCGCTTTGGAGAAAAGATAGAGGCCATGCCCCGGTCCGGGGTACGAAACCAAAAAGGCCAGTCATTTTTTTATCAGGAATATATTTTTGCAACGGAATATTTAACCGAGGAGGGGGATTTAAAACTTAAGAATAATCCCTCACCAACTTCAATAGGATTTGAATACTACCGAATATTTTCGGGAGACTACGGAGACTGGCTTACCCTGGATTTTCAATTCAGGCTTGCTCATTCCCACTTAAAGAAGCCGCTCCGTAATGCTTATGCCAATTGTAATCTAAACTATGATTTTGATCATACTAAACTGGAAGATATCTTAACCGGGAATATGGTCTTCATACCTGAAATTCATAATGCTTATGCCAGGATCCGTTTACCAGCCGGGGGGCATTATTTTAAGGCCGGTCATTTCGATATTCCATTTGGACTGGAGCCCCTTTTAGATACCCACCCCACCCTGCTTCAGACCCAGGCGATTAAAAATGTTGGATTTAAAAGGGATTGGGGAATAGCATTCAACGGCTTTCTCCCTCACTTTGATTATGAATTGTCAGCGACCATCGGCAGTGGTGATGCCGTCAAGATCTGGCGGAAGGATGGCAGCTTTCTTGTCGCAGGAAGAATCGGCAGCCCGGAAAGTACCTTTCAATACGGACTTTCCATGCTTTACGGAGAAGTTCTTCAAGCCATCTATGATGATTTCTTATCCAACAACTCGGTATTAAGGAAAAGGGTTGGGCTTGATGGCCAGTACCAATACAAAGCCTTACTTTTTAAAGGAGAATTGGCATTCGGCCAGGATGAAGATCGGGATGTGCTCGGGACTTTTCTGGAGTTGGATTATACTATCCCGTCTTTCCAGAAATTACAGCTGGAATCCCAGATTAAATATTTTATTAATGATCTCAATAAAAGCAAATCTGACGACACCACGTTAACCTTTGGAGTGTCTTATAAGCTTAATGAGGCCATTACCTTAAGAACCGCCTGGGAACAGGATATTAATCTCAGGTATGGGAAGGAAGATACTGTATTCTCTCTGCAATTATATTATTATGCTCAATAAATGATGCATTCCTGCCGTGCTTGTAGTTGTTGCAAGAAACGAACGACGAAACTATTTCCCGAAAATAAAGGGGATTGCTTCGTCGTTCGTTTCTTGCAATGATAAAGGATTTATTTTAAAACTTGTAACAGCAAGGGCTCGTACTTTTTTGTCAATTCCCGAATTGCTTTGATATCCGCTTTGTCGGAAACTACTGTCCCATGGAAATAATCCCCCTGGCCAATTACACTCACTGTAAAATAACTGGTTTCAGTGCTTATTAAAATTTCTTGAACTGTTTTGCTTTCGTATATTTCACTTAGAGATTTATTGAGAACATTGATCAACATTGCAAAAATGGTGGAAGCCCGTTGAGGGTTAAATTGTGATTCCAATGCCCCGTATACCTCTACTACCGGGGCACCGTCAATGGAAACAATACCGGTGGCAATCAAAACGTCACCTATTTCCTCTTTAAATTTGTTAAGCTCCTTCTCCAACGCCGCTTTATCCATATCCTTACCCCCTCCAACTTAAAGATTCGTTAAGATATCAAATAACTATTGTCCCCCCTTGTAGAACGTATACTTTGTTTTCTTATACTATTCTTCATAAGATAAATCAATATTTATTTTAGTCACTAAAGGGTTAAGAAGGATATTCAATTTTTCTCGGGAAGAGGGCTTAGGTGGTCATATGGCAGGTTATAAGTTCTTTAAATTATTGTGATAATCTTTCAAATGAAAGTCATTGCTTTAATGGTGATCTTCTAATGAACAATTTGACAAATATGTGCAGAAATTACATTCTTGACAAACGATCGGTTTTTTCCTAATATTTAACATTCAAAGTTGCAAATACTACGCAAAAGCTGATCAATTTTCTAAAATTATTGGGCTTACAGCAAAACTTATCACCCAACAGGCAAAACCGTCTATGGACAAACGTGGCAAAGACAGGCTGGTTTGTCCGTTCGTTTACCGGTTTGCCTCTTTCATTGTCTAAAAAAGTAAATCATTATATTTTCAATGAGCGGCTTTAACGTTATTGTGTCAATAATGTCCCATTGAGTCGATATCCGGAGCTGCCGGTTTATTAACCATTAAGCTTCTTAAAAACCATGCGGGGAGGAAAAGTATTGATGGATATAAATGAGATCACCCAGAGGGTGGAAAAAGACGGTGTGGTGCTTCGCCAGATAATGGCGGAAATTGAAAATGTCTTGGTGGGCCAAAGGCATCTTGTGGAGAGAATGTTGATCGGCCTTCTTTGTGACGGCCATTTACTCCTGGAAGGTTTGCCGGGACTGGCCAAAACAACCGCCGTTAAAACTCTTGCCGCAACTATCAATACCACATTCCAGAGAGTTCAGTTTACTCCCGACCTGTTGCCTGCCGACATCCTCGGGACCCAGATCTATCGTCCTGATCAGGGAACATTTGAGATTAAAAAAGGCCCCATCTTTCATAACATTATTTTAGCTGACGAAATTAACCGGGCGCCGGCCAAGGTCCAAAGCGCTCTCTTAGAGGCGATGCAGGAGCGTCAGATTACCATCGGGGGGGAGACCTTTATGCTTGAAAGGCCCTTTTTAGTCCTCGCTACCCAGAATCCGATTGAGCAAGAGGGAACCTATCCTCTCCCTGAAGCCCAGATCGACCGTTTTATGTTGAAGATCAGGGTTGATTATCCAACTCCTGCCGAAGAGAAGGAGATCATGGCCAGGGTTAACAGGGGAGTTGCCGAAAATGTGCAGGGGGTGGTGGAGGTCTCCCGGATTGAGTCGGCTGGTATGACCATGAGGTCACTCCATATGGAAGAAAAAATCGTTGATTACATTATTCGTTTGGTCGGGGCCACCCGTTATCCGGAAGAATATGGCCTCGATTTTGGTCCCATGATCAGCTACGGCGCTTCGCCCCGTGCATCCATATGGCTGAGTCTTGCTTCCCGTGCCCATGCTTTTTTAAACGGTCGGGGCTATGTTACCCCGCAGGATGTTAAATCCATGGCCCCTGATGTCCTGAGACATCGAATTATTTTGAGTTACGAGGCAGAGGCGGAAGCAAAGAGCACTGATGATTTGATTGATATTTTATTGGAGCGTATCGAAGTTCCTTAATGTCATTAGTTTGGGAAAAATAGATCCATTGTATTCATTGTGGGGGGGGCAAAGCGGTATTCCATTTATGCATCCGTTCACGGTTAGCAGTTCACACAGTTAACCGTTTATCAAGACGGAAGAAAAAAGGAAATTATGAGTTTTTTTTGAAGATTTTTAAAGCCTTGAACAATTTAAAAAGAACCAATTTCGGAATTGGAATCAATATCAACATGCTATGCATCGTTATAAAATTCATTTTATTGAAAAAATCGTGAATGGTTACCATCTATTTTTATTATATACACCATACACGATATCCCGGAGATTGTTTCGGATGCGCTCGCAATGACAATGAGGTCGGAATCTCTTTAAGTTATTTATATTCAATGCTAAATTAATAATTGGGATGTTTAAATGCTTGATCCGGATTTGCTGAAGAAAATTCAGAGGTTTCATTTCAAGACCCGTCGGATGGCCAATAATCTGTTTGCCGGTAACTACGAAAGCGCCTTTAAGGGGCGGGGAATCGAATTTGCCGAAGTCCGGGAATACCAGCCCGGCGACGATATCAGAACCATTGACTGGAACGTTTCGGCCCGATCCGGCCATCCTTTTGTAAAAGTTTTTCACGAAGAGAGAGAACTAACGGTCATATTACTGCTAGACCTTTCCGGTTCTCACCTATTCGGGACCAGGAATAAGTTCAAAAGGGAGCTTCTGGCTGAAGTTGCCGGTATGCTGGCCTTTTTGGCCATTCGGACCAACGATAAGGTGGGGGCTATCCTGTTTAGCTCCCGACCGGAAAAATACATTCCTCCCAAAAAAGGGGCATCCCATGTATGGCATCTCATACAAGAGATTTTTACTTATGAGCCCCAGAACTTAAACACGGACATCGAATTGGTTCTCACTTACCTGAACCGGATGGTAAAGCGGCGGGCATACGTTTTTTTGATTTCCGATTGTCTGGATACCGGTTTTGAGAAATCCTTGCAATTAACTGCCAAAAAACACGACATGACCGTCATTCGGGTCTTGGACCCGGCTGAAAAAGAGTTGCCGGGGGTAGGATTGATTAACCTGCGAGATCCGGAAACCGGTCAGGTGGCGATCATCAATACAGGCAGCAAAAGGCTCCGAAAAGCATGGAACGACTACTATGGGGAGTATACCGATTCCTTTTCCCGTTTCCTTAAAAAAGCGGGGATTGATCTGGTGGACTTGTATACGGACAAACCGGTGGTTGAGCCCCTGACCCGTCTTTTTGAAACAAGAAGGAAGCGATTATAGCATTAGCAAATCTATCCTTCCCATTTGCTTCCGGGGGATAGTATGCCGGCTTAAGTGGTGAGATTTTAGCTTTTTGAAATAAACCCGACTGATATATTTTTACAAAGCTTATGCACTTCCTTAAATGAAATTTGTGCAAGAGAGAAAGACGAAGGCTTGCTTGCTGATAAAAATTGATCTGCTATGAAAAACAAGATTAGAATTAATTATGCGATCATTATTGGAATCCTGATACTCCTTTCCGGAACCGGGGTTTCGCGGGCTGAAGATGGTTTTCCTGAAAATTCAGGAAAATTAATCGCCGCACTTAACCGGGACTCTGCGCGGGTGGGAGAAACTGTGACTCTCACCCTCAGTTATAATCTTCCGGAAGGTGTGGTTTTTTCCCGGGACCCGGAGATCAAGGGCCTGGAAGATTTTACCCTGACCGATATTCACCGGGAGAATGGCAGGATCAAAGTCAAAATACTGGTAGATCGTATGGATTCATGGAAAACCGGTTCGCTATCCATCATTTTTTTTGGTAAAGAGGGAAAGACTACTGTTTTTTCCTCCGATCCGGTTTCACTTGAGGTAATTTCCAATCTGGAAGAAGAACCCGCCGAAGTAAAGCTTCGCCCCATTGAGGGGATTATCCCCATCGAATCCCGGTGGCTGAAGTATTTACCGTGGGGAGCCATGATAGCAGGTATTTTATTAATCCTGTTCGGTCTTTGGTGGTGGTATCGAAAAATAAAAAACAGCAGACTTTCCGCGGTAAACCGGGTTCCTTTGCACATTCGGGTCAAAGAGGAGATCGAGGAGCTTGAAGGCCGGGGACTCTTTGAAAAAGGATACATTAAAGAATTTTACTTCCGATTTTCGGAAATTTTGAGACATTATTTAGAGGATCTGCGGGGGTTTCCCGCTGCAGAGTTTACCACCGAAGAAATTGCTATACGGATCGACAACAAAAGTGATCGTGCCCTGATTCCTTTACTGAGACAGGCAGACCTGGTTAAATTTGCCGACACAATTCCCAGCCCGGCCGGAAAAGAGGAGGAGATAAAGGCAGCTATCACCTATATTGAGGAAACCAGCCCGGTTTTGGAACCCAATTTGACCAAGAAAGACGATTCCGGGGTGGGCGTATGATGTTCAGATTCGCCTACCCGGTTATTCTTTTTCTCTTGGTGGCAGTGGTGGGGTGGCTCGGTTTTATGCTGCGAAGAAAACCCCCCAGCATTACCCATTCCATGACCTCGCGAATAATCCATCTGGTTGATCACTATAACCGGTTTTGGTTTAAGATCCCTCTGGTCCTGAAGACCGGTTGTCTGATTCTGCTTGTGCTGGCCGCTGCACGCCCCCAATTATATAATTCTTCCCGGGAAATTCGGTCGTCCGGTGTGGATATCATGCTCTGTCTGGATACTTCCGGATCCATGGAGGCCATGGATTTTAAACTGGATGACCAACCGGTTACCCGCCTTACTGCGGTCAAAAAAGTGGTCAGAGATTTCATAAAAAAACGGGAGATGGATCGGATAGGTCTGGTGGTGTTTGGTGAGGAGGCTTTTACCCAATCGCCGCTCACCCTGGACAAGGGACTCCTTTTGGGTTTGGTGGATAAGATGGAAATCGGTATGGCAGGCGACAGCACCGCAATTGGCTCTGCAATCGCCATCGGAGGAAAAAGGCTGAAGGAATTGAAGGCCGAATCCCGGATACTGATTCTTCTCACGGACGGGAGAAATAATGCCGGACAGATAGCGCCGGATGAGGCCGCCGAAGCAGTCCGAGCTCTGGGGGTAAAGATTTATACCATCGGGGTGGGCGGAAGGGGACCGGCCCCCTTTAAAGTTAAATCCCTTTTCGGCATGCGGATTGTTAACCGGAGAGTTGATCTGGACGAAGAGATGTTGCAAAAAATCGCGTCTATCGCAGGAGGGAAATACTTTAGGGCCGCCAACAATGAAGAGCTGTCGGAAATATACGATATTATAGATCAAGCGGAAAAAACCGAGGTAAAGGTTAAGGAATTCTTTCATTTCCGTGAACTCTATCCTTATTTTCTTATCCCCGCTCTTTTGTTGCTGGGGTTGGAGATTGTTTTGCGAACAACTATTTTAAAGGTAATTCCATGATTTTTACTCATATCCATATTCTCCATTTTCTCTGGGTCTTGCCCTTAATTGCCGTTTTTATGGTAGTATGCAGCCGCAAGCGAGAAAAATCAATGGAGCGCTTTGCTGATCCTGACCTTTTATTGCGACTGACGGGTAGATTGCAGAAGGGAAAAGTGGTTTTAAAGTCTATTTTTATGCTGATTTCCCTGGGATTAATGTTATTCGCCCTGGCCGGCCCTCGTTTTGGCAGCCATTATCAGGAGGTCAGTCAAAAAGGGGTGGACATTACAATTCTGGTGGACGTATCGCCCAGCATGCTGGTGAAAGATGTCGATCCTGATCGGCTGCAGCGGGCCAAAAGAGAGATACTCGATTTTTTACGAGTAGTGCAGGGGGACAGGGTGGGGTTGGTTGCTTTTGCCGGAGCTGCCTTCATCCAATGTCCCCTTACCTTGGATTATGGGGCGCTCAAAATGTTTTTAAGCATACTAAAACCGGGTTTGGTCCCCGTCCCCGGAACTGATCTGGGCGCGGCCATAGAAACCGGTCTTTCTTCCTTTGATTTTAAATCGGAGACCGACAAGGTCATTATATTGGTAACTGACGGGGAAGACAATGAAAACCGGGGAATTGAAGCTGCCGGAAAAGCAGCTCAAAAGGGAGTTAAGATTTTTGTTTTTGGAATAGGTGAGTTGTCGGGAGGGCCCATTCCCGCCGGAGGCGGACAAAATGGATTAAAGAAGAATGCGGAAGGAAAGGTGATCGTATCCCGATTGGAAGAGGGGGCTCTCAGGAAAATCGCATCGCTGACCGGAGGGGTTTATGTCCGATCCCTGGCGGGTGATCTGGATCTGGATATGCTCTATTTTGAGGGTATTAAAACCCGAACCGAGGCACAGACCCTTAAAAGTGGTAAAATATTAGTGCATGAGGAGCGATTCAGTTTTTTCCTTCTGGCAGCCTTCCTGTTTTTGATCCTGGAATCACTGTTGCTGGAAAGAAAACCGGTAAAAACATAATGGAAAAGTCGGCCACTCCGGTTCACGGTTAGTAAGCAGAAAAAACGCGGCGTTCATTCGGTTTTGCGATATACTAAGCAGTCTTGCATATATAGGCGGAGTGTAACTACTTAAGGAGCCGGTAGCCGGAAGTCAGCCCGCCCGTGTTGGAGAAGAAAGGCTGGTTTCTAAATACTTACAACAGTTGAACCATACCAAATTTTAACAGATAAAATAATACGATTGGATAGCTGGGTTGTCCGACCAGGTAATAAGGAGAATAGTTGATTAAGTATCTTGCCGTCTTCCTGTTTCTTGTCAATCTTACCCAGGTAAAAACAGTAAAAGCCGATACAAATCCTGATGAACTGTACCGGCAGGGACGTTTTGCCGAGGCGGAAAAATCCTACGCTAAGCTTGACATGGATCATCCGAAAGACATCCGATACCGTTATAACCGGGGATGCGCCGCTTACCGGAATTCCGACGATAAAGGCGCAATGGCTGCTTTTTCCAGCGTTTTACGAAGAAGTAAGGATGCCCGGGTGGATCATAAGGCATACTACAACCTTGGCAATATCGCCTTCAATCAGGGTGATTTTGCGACGGCAGTTGATCATTTCAAACAGGCATTGCTCATTAATCCCGAAAGTGAAAACAGCCGGTATAATCTGGAGCTTTCCATGAGAGAGCTGGAAAAGCAGAAAAAAGATCCGGCAAAGAAGCCTGAAACTCAGTCTTCAGAGGATGGTAGCCAATCTGACGATAAAAATGACCCGACTGAAGGCGAGCCGGAAGAAAAAAAACCGGGCGAAAATATGCCCGAAAAACCAAAACAGAAATCGAAGCAGGGAGATAATGATAAGGAATCCGGCAAACAGGAAGAAACAAGGCCCGATGACCCTGAAAAAAAGCAGGGGGAATCACCCCCTGATCTTTCCGGTGAACTGAAGTCTTCGGGGGATTTACCTGAAAAGCGGGAGGAGAATAAGTCTTCGGAGGCTTATTCGTCCATGATCGACCAAAAAAAAGCCGAGGCCTTGCTGGATAATATCAAGGAGGATCGCTCCCGGTTCTTGCGTTTTCAGATTCCGCAAGATAAGAGACATGGTGTTTTATCGGGGAAGGACTGGTGATATGAAAAGGACCTCCTTGTTTGCGGCAAGCTTATTTCTTTTTGCTTTGATACCCTGCCTTAACGCTGCAGAGATCACCGTCGGTCTTCGTCTGGACCGGAAAGTTTCAAACCCGACGGATGTAATCAGAATGGTTGTCAAGGTATCCGGAATCAAAAAAAATGATTCAGAGCCTGTTATAAAGGGTTTGAATCATTTTACCCTTAACCGGGGAGGGACCTCCAGTCGGCTTGAAATCCTAAACGGCAGGATTGCATCCAGCATTGAGTATACATATTTTATTCAACCAGCCCAAACCGGGGTTTTTCAAATCGGACCGGCTGAGGTGACGATCAAAGGTAAAATCTTTCGAAGTAACCGGGCAAAGCTGGAAATTGTTAAATCGGGTCAATCGTCTCGCGTTGATCAGGAACCTGTTTTTCTTTCTGCTGCCATATCTTCTCCGGAAATATTTGTTGAAGAGCAGGTTATTTACACCCTCAAACTTTACCGATCAATAAAGGTTAGGGATGTATCCTTAAACCTTCCGGACATGCAGCACATTTCTTTTAAACAGCTCGGCAAGCCATTTGAATACCAGAGCACCCATAACGGTGAATCCCATCAGGTCTTAGAGGTGAGATATGCTTTGATTGCTTCCAGGCAGGGAAATTATGATATTGACCCTTCCAGGATGAGCATGACGGCTTTTCAGGCAAGAAAAAAATCATACGGCGGTCTCTTTGATGACCCATTTTCCAATGATCCGTTCTTTTCATTTTCCAGAGGAAAATCGATTTCAGTGTCCAGTAACCCTTTAAAATTAAAGGTCATACCCCTTCCCGAGGAGGGGATGCCGGACGGGTTTAGCGGCCTGGTGGGAACTTTTCAAATAGATTCCCGGGTGGAGCCGGCCGAAATCAAGACCGGAGAATCAGCCACCCTAACGGTTTTTTTGAGAGGCAGGGGGAATGTCAGCCGCATCCCGGATCTGAAGATTCCGGCACTTGATCATATCAAGGTATATGCAGATGAACCGGTTTTAAAGGTTGGTTCGGACAGCAACGGAGTGACGGCGTTAAAGACCATGAAATGGGCGCTGGTGCCCGAAAAAGAAGGAAAATACCGGATCCCCCCCTTGTCCGTAAGTTTTTTTGATACCGAAGCTCATAAATACCGAACAATAAAAACTTCTGTTCTTTCCCTGTCCATTCTGCCCGATGAGAATGATCATACCCAAACATTATTAAAGCAGGATGGGGGAAAAGTAAGAAAAAATACCGACAAGCAGGCTGTAGAAGAACTGGGTCACGATATCCTGCCGGTCAATACCTCCATCAAAAATTTGTCCAAGCCTCCCCTTTTTCAAGTCGGGGGGTTGATGTCCGGAATAATTTTAGTCATCCCTTTTCTACTATATACCTTTACCCTGGTGGTCCTGAGATTTGTTAAAAAATCCGATGAATTTTTGGCTAACCTTAATGCAAAAAAAGCGGCCAAAAACTTCATCAGAAAATACCGAAAGGGAGGGTTCGGCCCCAATGATTTAATACTTTATATCCGGGATTATCTCAACCACAGATTCGGTTTTTCTCTTGGCTCCCTGACCCCGGATGAGGCAGTTAACATACTGCAATCAAAGGGTGTTAGCCACGATTCAACCAAAAAGCTGCACACTATTCTTCGAAGCATCGAAGATGCCGTTTATATGGGCAAGGGGGATGATTCCTGCGACAAGGTGGCAGAGCTTCCCGACCTCATCAGGCAGATCGAAAAGGAGATTCGATGAAAAGGGTCATCATCATCCAGTTCATTGCCATTGCAATTATGGCCGTATTTCCTTTGGTAG
>DAOWNY010000336.1 GCA_030642325.1 Deltaproteobacteria bacterium | reverse complement strand
AGGGTTACTGCCTGTATATGAAGTATGTTCTGGAAAGGCAGATCGGGCTGGATATTAAACAAGGGATGGTTGAACGGCTTTTAGTAAAAGAAAACAATGTTCAGGGGGTAGTGACAAGTCTGGGAGAAGTTTTTAGGGGGAAATCGGTGATCATAACCCCTGGAACTTTTTTTAACGGATTAATACATATCGGTTTTAATAGTTTCCCGGCGGGAAGGATGTGCGATGCATCCTCTATAAAGCTTCCAAGTAATTTGAAGGACCTGGGTTTCAAGATGGGGAGGATGAAAACCGGTACTACTCCACGGTTGGACGGAAAAACCATAGATTTGTCAGGGCTTAAGGTTCAGGAGGTGGATGATTCTCCCCTCCCCTTCTCTTTTTCCACCAGGGAGAAGATAGATTCACAAATGCCCTGCTATCTGACATATACCAATCAAAAAACCCATGAGATAATTAGAAATAATTTAGACCGCTCCCCCCTCTTTACCGGAGTTATTATGGGTACCGGAGTTCGGTATTGTCCATCCATTGAGGACAAGGTGGTAAAATTTTCCGACAAGGAGCGGCATCAGGTTTTTTTAGAACCGGAGGGAAGGGATACTTGTGAATATTATCCCAACGGGGTTTCCACCAGTCTTCCCATTGATGTCCAGTTGGAGATACTAAGAAGTATTGAAGGACTTGAAAAGGTTGAAATAATGCGTCCCGGTTACGGTATTGAGCATGACTATGTAGACCCCACCCAATTACTGCTCACCCTGGAGACCAAGCTGATAAAAAATCTTTATCTGGCCGGACAGATCAACGGAACGACCGGATATGAAGAAGCGGCGGCCCAGGGGCTGATGGCCGGAGTTAACGCTGTTTTAAAATTGCAGGGAGCAGAGCCCTTTATTTTAAGCAGGGCGGATGCCTATATCGGAGTTTTAATTGACGACCTGGTTACCAAAGGGACTACCGAACCGTATCGCATGTTTACCTCCCGGGCGGAATACCGCCTGGTTTTAAGGGAGGATAACGCCGATTTGAGATTACTCGAAAAAGGTTATCAAATTGGTTTGGTGGGTAAGGATGATTACCAAAAATGTGAGGTAAAAAAGAAGGCAATTGAAGAAGAGATAAAGAGACTTAAGGGGAAAAAAATTACCCCGAATAAGACGATCAATGAAAAATTTTTGCAAATGGGAAGCAGCATTCTTAAAGATCCCGTCACCCTGGAAGAAATTCTCAGGAGGCCGGAGATTTCTTATGGTTCACTCAAGCTGATTGATCCCCGAATAGATGAGGTGCCTGGAGAAGTGGGAGAGCAGGTAGAGATCCAGGTTAAGTACCAAGGCTATATTATGAGGCAGAATGAGGATATTGATAAGTTTAAAAGAATGGAACAGGTAAGGCTTCCCCCGGACATGGATTATCGGCGGATACCCGGTCTCTCTTCCGAGGTAAAAGAGAAATTATTTAAAATTAAACCGGCCTCTCTTGGACAGGCTTTAAGAATATCGGGGGTCACCCCGGCGGCTGTATCAATTTTGATGATATGTTTAAAGAAACTGGGAAACATTTGAGTAAACCGATGGTGTTTCGGTGGATCAGTGCATCGGCGGAAGTTGCTGTTCACTAAAATTTTTAATTGGGGATTTTTCGATGGACGAGGAAAAATTAAAAGATTTCAGGAAAATTCTGGAAGAAAGACTGGAGACGTTATTGAAGGAGGCAGGAAAGACAGTGGCCGGAATGACGGCAGGGAGAGGTAGTTTTCCTGACCCCACCGATCAGGCCACCCTCGAATCGGACAGAAGCTTTTTATTGAGGATGCGGGATCGGGACAGAAAGTTGATCTTAAAGATAGAAGACGCCATAAACAAGATAGAAGAGGGGACCTACGGGGTTTGTGAAGGCTGCGGTGAAGAAATATCGGAAAAGAGGCTGCTGGCAAGACCGGTTACCGGTTATTGTATTGATTGTAAAAAAGAGATGGAAGAAGAAGAGAAGTTGAGGAGTTCCTGAGGTATTTTATCTTACCTGTCTTTTTAGTTTCCCCGGCCCCAAAATTGCGATATGCTGCAATAAAACAGATTGAAGCGCATCCGGGCGGCGGGGATGTTCCCGGATTATCAGGGCCGCAGGTAATTTGCAATAAGCAAGCTTATCTGTTCGGGAAAAAATTTGTCTGCCGATCTATTT
>DAOWNY010000230.1 GCA_030642325.1 Deltaproteobacteria bacterium | reverse complement strand
GATTAAAAATGATTCTTTAATCATGAGTCGAACCGGAGAATTTTGGTTGATGATTCCCTGGTCGATTTTTATCTGGCTTTTCTTTGAGTTTATCAACCTTTTTATGAATAATTGGTACTATATTAATGTAACGGATATCTCCTGGATCAGGTGGATCGGTTATGCTATATCCTTTGGGACGGTACTGCCGGGTATTTTTGAAACCACTGAATTTTTGGAAGCTATCGGTCTTTATAAAAATTCCTCTATAAAAAAAATTACGCTTACTCCCCGATGGTGCAAAATTTCCTTTGGTCTGGGGATTGCATTCTTAATCGCCCCCGTTATTTTTCCTCGCTCCTGCTTTGCCTTAATATGGGGAAGTTTAATATTTCTCCTGGAACCAATCAT
The DNA here is from genome assembly GCA_030642325.1 of Deltaproteobacteria bacterium. Taxonomy (GTDB): domain Bacteria; phylum Desulfobacterota; class DAOWNY01; order DAOWNY01; family DAOWNY01; genus DAOWNY01. The sequence continues at coordinate 3,086 of DAOWNY010000230.1, read as the reverse complement.
TTACCAGCTTGGGGGACGATCTCTGTTGGGGGAATGGGAACAGGGAAGGGTAAGAAAATTTTATCTTCTGCTTACCGCCGGTTTAATATGTGGTTTTCTTTGGGAATTCTGGAATTACTGGTCCAATACCAAATGGATATATACCGTTCCCTTCTTTAATGAAGTAAAAATATTTGAGATGCCGATAATGGGATATCTGGGGTTTCCTCCCTTTGCAGTGGAATGTTATATTATCTATAATTTTATTTCCCTGTTTCGCCATGGTCGCGGATGGGAAATGGACAATTACCGGGCAAATCAAACAAAAAAGGCAGGCAGGTTGACTGCATTAATTGTAAGCGCTGTGATTCTTGTTTTTTCTTTTTTGATGTTTCAGGGGCTGGATCGCCATACGGTAGGGTCTTATCGAACTTATCTGGCTGATCTTCGTTTGATGAATCCTTCCAATTTACTGAAATTGAGGGAATTGCATATTGTTACTGCCAACGACCTGTTGAACCGGGCTAAGACTGAAGAAGAGTTGATTAATCTGGCGAAAGTTTTGCAAATTCCTTCCGAAAAAATTGAAAAGTGGATTCAAATTACACAGATAACCAGGATAAAGGGGGTAGGATCAAAAAATACTCTTCTTCTGCTGAAGGCTGGAGTTAATACTTTGGAAAAACTGGCGGGAGAGAATCCTGAGACTTTACATGGAAAACTGAAAAAAACACATCTAAACGGTTCGGGGGCTGCGGGTATGCCGCCCACTAAAGCGATGGTCAAGGTATGGATAAGGGGGGCACAAGGGGGATCTTGGCAAAAAAACAATAGATGAAAGGATCAGCCTTCGTATTTATGTCCGTAAGGAGAAGAAAACATGGAAAAGAGAGTAACCATTGACAATAATGGTCGAAAGATATCTGCGGTGATGCATTTCCCCTTGGAAAAAAAATTTCCCTGGATGGTTACTTCCCACGGTTTTTTTTCCTCCAAGGAGAGTGATAAATTTGTCACCATAGGTGATCTTTTTTCCCGAAATAAGATGGCGGTTTTAAGATTTGATTTCAGCGGTTGTGGAGAAAGCGACGGAAAAATAGAGGATACTACCTTAACCCAAAGGATTCAGGATTTACAGTCTGTTTTGAATTTTTTAAAGAATGAATTTTCGATTGAGGAAGGAATTGGTCTTTTGGGAAGCAGCCTGGGAGGATGTATTTCTATTTTAACTGCGGCAGGAAATCCGGAAATAAAAGCTCTGGTATCCATGGCTACTCCCGCCTATTTTAATGACCTTACCTCGCTTGATGAACCAAGCCATGAGTCTGGGGGGGAAAAAATAGAAAAGACTTTTATTGATGATGTTGGAAAATATGATATCCTCTCTTCCTTAAAGGAGATTAATTGTCCTATTTTAATCATTCACGGGGATCAAGATGAAGAAGTGCCGGTCAGTCATGCCCGGATGCTTCACGAGGTGGCAAAAGAGCCGAAAAAGCTGGTGATCATAGGGGGAGGGAACCATAGTTTGAGTGATGTTTCCCACCGGAAAGCAGCGATCCGTTTAAGCCTGGAATGGTCTGAGAAATATTTGCGAAATAAGTTCTAAACTACTGCTGCTGCAAGTGGAATAATTTGATTGGCGGTTACAACAATGAGCAAAAGAGATTACTATAAAATTTTGGGTCTTTTATCAGGTGCTTCCGACCAGGAAATTAAGAAGGCTTATCGGAAGATGGCACTAAAGTATCATCCTGACAGAAACCAGGGCAATAAAGAAGCAGAGGAGAATTTTAAAGAGATCAACGAAGCCTATGCAGTTCTTGGTGACAATGATAAAAGAAGGATGTACGATCAATTTGGTCCTGCTGGTTTCCAGCAGCGCTATAACCAGCAGGATATCTTTAAAAATTTCAATTTTAACGATATATTCCGGGATTTGGGAGTAAATTCACGGTTCGGCCAAAAAGGTGCCGGCCGGCGGCCTTCATCTCGGAATTTCGGTGGGTCCGGCGGGGTGGAAGATATTTTTGACAATCTTTTTTCTTGCCGCCGCAATACCGGTTTTAGTCAAACTTCCGAATCAAGGGGGCCATTTGATCAAAAAACTAAACAGAGAACCACCGCCTCGGCAGATATTACCTATAATTTACCTGCCATAACTCTCAAGGAAGCGGCTTTTGGGGTGGAGAAAACCGTCAAGTACCAGCGAACCGGTGAAACAAAACGGGTGGTGGTGAAAATCCCGGCCGGGGTTCGGACCGGAAGCAAGATTAAATTGAAGGGGCAAGGTAAAGAGGGCCTCCCCGGGCGGCCCATGGGAGATCTCTATTTCACTATCAAGGTAAAAGATGATCCTGTTTTTAAAAGAGTAGATGATGATATTTACCTGGATAGGGAGATAGCTTTTGAAGATGCATCTCAAGGTACTACGGTAATGGTGCCTACTTTGGAGGGGGAGATGCGCCGGGTTAAGATACCACCGGGAACCGCTAACGGTAAGGCTTTTAGGCTTAAGGGCTATGGCGTTTCCCATCTGAAAAAAGGGGGCAGAGGAGATGAATACTTAAAAATACTTGTAAAAAAAGAGGGAGAATCATTATGAAAATAGGAGTGGTTTCGGATACTCATTTACCCCATGCAGCAAAAAAAATCCCGTCCTCGGTGATTAGCGTCTTAAAGGAGATGGATTTAATTGTGCATGCCGGTGATTTTTCGGAACTTTCACTTCTAGTGGAGTTGAAAGAATTAAATAGCTTTAAAGGGGTCTATGGTAACATGGACCCGGAGGAGATTCGAAAAGAACTTCCCGAAAAAGAGGTTCTGGAACTGGAGGGATTCAAAATAGGCATAATGCATGGATTTGGTCCCCCCCAGGGCTTGGAAGAGAGGATAAAATCGGAATTCCAAGAGAAGCTTGATGTGATCATCTACGGCCATTCCCATGCTGCTAAAAATGAAGTCATCGACGGTACTCTGTTTTTCAATCCCGGGAGCCCGACTGACAAGCATTACGCCGCTTATAATTCCTTCGGCATCCTCACACTGGGAGAGAGTGTGGAAGGAAAAATTGTGAAAATTTAAGGGGATATTTCCTTTTTTTGGCG
>DAOWNY010000006.1 GCA_030642325.1 Deltaproteobacteria bacterium | reverse complement strand
GCGCATGGGTACCGGCCTTATTGATTTTACCCTTCTCCTTTCCAAACACGGGGGACATGGCCGTTTCCAGCGATACCTTATCGGCCACTCTCCATAGAAATTTTCCTTAGGATTGATGGCTCGGAGAATTCTTTTATTATTGTGCTAAAATATTGTGACTAAGTTAATGCATCTTATCAATCAAAATGTCAAGGCGTTGCAAAGAAATATTATCTCACTATTTCCTTTCATTATAAATGTGACTCAATCTACAAAACATTCGTCCAGGTCAAAACCGGTCGAAATCACCACTATCCGCTATTTTTTATAAAGGTTTCCCAAGAGTTTCTCCAGACCGAGATCAACAATCTTGTCCTTGGAAGGTAAACCGGTTTCCAAATCCCAATCAACGTATTCAAAATAGCGTTTTTTCAGGGTATCGATATCAATGGTTATACCTTTAAGGACTCCCCTTTTAAGAGGGGGTGAACCCTTGAGGCGGTGAGGGAGCTTAAAATCACTCGGCTTCAGGCCTTCCCTGACGTTGAAACATTGCCGGATTGCGTTGATACGTTCCCCGATTTTCAGCATGCCGTCAAAATCCAGCCCAAATCCGGTTACTCCGTTAATCAATTCAACAATGGGAAAACCAGGATCCATGAAGGGAGGAAAAATGCAAAGCCCGATGGCATTTGTAGTATGCGTATAGTGGCTGTAAAGGGCCTGGAGTTTTGCCTTGTTTTCAAAATCATATTTTTCCACTTTTTCGGGAAGCTGCTGATTGGGAAACATCGCTGTTCCCAGCAGGCCCAGGTCAAAAAAGCCGGTTCCCCCCTGGGTATGCCTCCCCGGAGTAGGATCTACCACATAGGTTGTACCAAAGCCGGGAGCAGCTCTGGGATCATGCTGTGGAATCTCCTGTCCCCCCACATGCATGGCATACTTTTCTGATCCCTTTCCGATCTTTTTGGCCGCTACCTTTACCCCGTCGGCAAGGATATCTCCGATACCTTCCCTCTTTACCATTTTTTCCAGGATATCAATCATACCCTGATAATTTCCCCAGCTAAGATCAATTCCTCCGGTATCTTCTTTGGTAATGATACCCTCTTCGAAACATTCCATGGCAAAGGAGACGGTTCCCCCCGCCGAAATAGTATCAAACCCATAGATATTGCAAAGGTGGTTGGCATAATTGACGGCCTCAGTATGATCCACCAAGGTCATGGTGCCAAACGCGGCCAGCGATTCATACTCCGGACGGTGCCCCTTTTTTATTCCATACTCCGCATGGTCCACTGCCTGAACCGCCCCGCATCCTAAAGAACAACTCCCACAGGCAAACCTTTTTGTATTATAGGCAATCACGCTTTTGTCGCTGATTTTAACCGCCATTTTTTGGGGAAATTCATCGCTGCTTACCCCCTTCCAGTTTTTTATACCCGCATCCTGGGTTAAGGAAGAATGTGAGGTCAGTCCGCTTGTTCCAAAGGTCTTAAATAAATGCACCATTGCGGCCGGCGCAGGAGGGGGGAGAGGAATTTTAAATTTAACAAAAAATGGAACCAGCGGCTTCATGACCATCTCTATGTACTTAAAGTAGCCCGGAAGCTCCAGTGCAAATGTTTTTCTTACCTTCTCGTTGGCTGTTTTTAATAATGCTTTGTCGGCAACCTCCATCTTCTGCTTACCTAACACCGCCACCGCCTTCAATTTTTTGGACCCCATTACTGCTCCCAGGCCCGATCGGGCAGATGCCCTCCCCTTGTCGTTCATAATTCCGGAAATTAACGATAAAGTTTCTCCTGCCTGCCCAATGCATGCTACCTTTATCTTGTTACTTTTCAACTCATCCCTGATCAAGTCCTCTGTCTCAAAAGAATCCTTTCCCCATAATTTTGTTGCATCCTTCAATACGGCCTTCCCATTATTTAGAAAAAGATAGGTGGGCTTATCGCTCTTGCCCAGAAAAAAAATACCGTCATACCCTGCCGTCTTCAATTCGTTTCCAAAAAATCCGCCTGTATTGGCATCCCCCCATCCCCCCGTGAGAGGGGATTTAGCCATCACCCCGGACCTGCCGCAACATATGGCCCCGGTTGCATTCAGAGCCCCCGTCATAAATGCCAGGATATTTTCTTCCCCCAGGGGATCGACACCCGGTTTCATCCTTTCGTAAAGGATCTTTACCCCAACACCGTAACCCCCCATATATTCTCGATAAGTCTCCTCATCAATCTCTTCATCCCACATCTTCTGCTGAGAAAGGTCTACAAAAAGCAGCCTCCCGTTTATTCCTTTTAACAATTTCCCCAATTTCCCCCCCCCTCCATATTATAAGTTGCTCTATCTTTTACACCATGCCAAGTTCTTTTCCCCGATCAATTTAAACCATCCTAGATTATAGAATAGGTAAAGCAAATGTCAAGAATATTTTGAGACCTAACTGTAAAAGAAGGGCCGCGTTTAACTTTTGAAAGCCGTTATGATGCCCATGTTGCATGTCCGAGCCACTGCGAATAAAATATCCGTATCCGTTCGCAAGTTAACGGTTGGTAAAAACTCAGGATTAAGATGTAATTATGAGTCCTTCTTCTGAAAATTTTTAAAGCCTTGAACAATTTAAAAGAACTACGGGCACTGATTCCGGAATTGGAATCGATAGCAAGCATATTTACATCGTTATAAAATTCATTTCATTGAAAAACCGTAAACCAGTTACAAAAAAAATAGCCGAGGCTTATTCAAAAAAGGCTATTCGTTGCTTTTTTTGCCGCTTCCAGCCATGCGATCAAATTGATAGTTAGTACTGTTTGCTTCACTGCCTTCAGAATCTTGCCGGTTTCCACCTCAACCAGTCGTAAATCAAGGCGCATGGTGTCCCCGATAACATGATAGCCACCAAATATCATCCATTCAGCTCCAATCATTTTACCGATTTCTAAACGAGTGGCCTCGTTCACTAATGATGATGCTCCCAGGTTCAGCTCTTCCAGTGCAAGGAGTAACCGCTCTCTTGAAACAACTGTGTAAGTGCCTGCTTCCTGTATGGTTTCTATAACTTTGGCAGATAACAACTCCCCTAAATCGGGATTAATAGATTCTTCGGTTGGACTAAAATTCTCCAGATCCCAAACAGCCAGCACCCTGCTCTCCCCGTATTGACCGGGACTTGTTGCGCACCCGCCTATCCACCCTATGATAAGTAAAATTATGATTCCGCAGAGAGTTCTACTCATTTGTTCCCTCCGGAGATACAAGTTCGTCCATTATTTCTTTCAACTTGTCGTCTTCTTTAATCGGCCTTTCCTGATTCAAGACGCGTGCGAAACATAAATCCGGCTCCACCTGTGTTACTTCTACCCGGCCAATACTTTTTGGTAAACCGTGGAGCATTTTTCCTTTGTACTTGATGGGCTTTTGTTCTTCTATTACATCAAATTTCGTGCCTGAAACAACCCCCTGCTTTGAACCGAGATTAATCATCACCTGGCGATCGGAAATTCTCATCACATACCCGCATAAAGGATACTTTAAGATAACTGTTTTTAGTATTTCGCGGTTAATCCGACGAATCTCTTTGACGAATGCCGGCGAGAGGACCAGTTGTTTAGTGACAATTTTGGGAATAGCTGAAGTTTCAGTATCAATTAGTCTTAGGCTCATAAATGGCCCTTCGGGGGTGTGAAAAAGGGAGCCGGTTCCGATGAGTTTCGCAGCTAATACCCTGCCAAGCTTTAAGGCGGTCTCCTGATCCGCCAAATCTGACGAACCAAGATTCAATTCTTCCAACAGTTGATCAATTATTGCACGCTCAACCACCTGCACCCGGCCGGAAGCATTAAGAAGCTCTGTAAGCCGGGTAACCAAAACAGACGAAAAACCATCTCGTTGCGACAATACGCCTTTTTCCTGAAAACCAACAAAGGAAAGAACCATCGGGCGTGACGTCCAGCTATCTTTGTTTTTTGACCGGGATTTCTTTTGGTGGCGGTACCGGTCTGATAACTCCTTGACCAGTTTGTCGATCCGTCTTTTTTGCTCAACGTTTCTTTGTAGCTTAAGCATCTCCTGGGCCTTTTTTGCCAGTATTTCGGTAAAGATATCATTTTTATCAAGAGAACGGGCTTTCCGGTAAGCATCCAGGGCCTTATCCCATTTACCTTCTTTTTCGTAAGTAACACCCATGTTGGACATCGCTTCAATATAATAAGGATCCATGTCCACTGCCTGATCATAAAGTTCACGCGCCTCATGATACTTACCCAAGTTGGCTTGCAGCCTGCCCAGCTGATTATATGCAATGGCTTTTTGAAATGGCTCGGCTTCCTTTTTTTGAACAGCCTTACGGTATTCTATCTCAGCCGCTTTATTGTTATTTTGGCTGTAGAGGATATCTCCCTTAATTAAATGCACGTATGCCCGGGCCGGTTCTTTTTTTTCAATTTCCTCGGCCAGGGCAAGGACTTTTTTGATCTGTCCCTGTTTTGCATATACACTTGCCAAACCTTCTTTCCCTAAAATTTCACCATCTTTTTGGTGGGATAGTTTCCGGAAGGTTTCCTCGGCTTCATCCAGGCTCCCTTCATCCAGTTCTGCATACCCCTTGAGCATAGTTGCCTTGGCATGATGGGGATTTTTACCGATTATATCATCGCTGATTGCCTTGGCTACCATTGTCTGGTTTTGACGCAACTTCCTTTCCGCCAGCTTCAGCAGCATAATTTCGGTGGTTTTCCCACCACCTTGAAAGTAATCCATTACTTGAAGGTTGGGGCCGAGAATACAAACCGTAGGTAAAATAAACCGGGCCTGATAAAGGTTGCTCACATCCGAATCATCCGCTATGACAGGAAAATTAAGGTGGGTTCTTTTGATGAATTCTTCCACTTTTTCAGAGGAAGAGGGGGCGATACCCAATACCACCAAATCGTTAATCTGATATTTTTTTGATAACCGATCAAGGCTCAATAATCCTTCCTGGCTCGGCCTGGATTCAACATCAAAAAAATAGAGGATGATCATGGAATAGTCTTTCATTGCGGATAAATCATGAGTTTTGCCGGTTATGTCGTTCAAAGAAAAAACTGGTGCTGCCTCACCCTGAACGAGTTGCCCGCACGAAAAATCCGGACCTGCAACAAACATGGTCATCACTACCAACAAAGATGTTAAAACTTTTGGAATAAGTCTCATAACAATACCTCCACCTCTAAAATATTAGTAAAATAGAATCGTTCACGGTTTTTATTCAATGAAATGAATTTTATAGCAATATAAAAAAATGTAACAGCTCAGCTATTTTTAGACAGGATAAACTTAGCTTTTAGTCATTAGCCTTTAGCCTGACTACCATTAACTCGTTTTATATCCTGTCAAAAATTTTCTTCGGGTGAACTATCACCATAAAAGATTATTAATGCAGTTAACGAATATCATTTTTTGTCTCAGCAAAAGGAACCAGCCGCACAACAAGGGGGATTTCGACGTCTTGATCCAGTTGGAGACTAGCCTCCCATCCATAGTATTCGCTTAAACTCAACCGAATTTCGTGTTTTCCCAGGGGAAGCTCCATGTCCAAAGGGGTTTCTCCCTTCAAAAAATTATCAACAAAAACCTGAGCACCGGCGGGGGTGCTGACAACCTTGACCAAGGCTTTTTTTACCGCCAGGTTGACTGAATTTTCAGGGGATATTAAGTGATAAGCAATGTACCCCGCCGTCATGGTGGCGGCAATGAATACAAAAACAATAAAAAGGCCTTTTGAAAACGATTTTTTTTTAGGGAGGATGGGCTGGGATGGGCTAAAAGTCGTATCATCTCCCAAAATGGAATTGAGGGCGGCAAGGGAAGCTGCCATCTCTTTTCCTGTCTGAAAACGTTTATCCGGATCTTTATGGAGGCTTTTCATGATCAGATCGGATTGGACCTTTGATACCTCGGAATTTACTTGAACCGGAACCATCGGGACATTTTGGATTATTGCAGTAAATATGACGGCAATGCTATCACCCGTAAAGGGTCGCCTGCCGACGAAAAGCTCGTAAAGAATAACCCCCAGTGAATAAAGATCAGAACGTCCATCCACCGATTTCCCACTTACCTGCTCAGGCGACATGTATACCGGGGTCCCCAGTATTTCCCCGGCCTGAGTTTGCTTGATTGCCGCAGCATCTTCAATGCGGGCAATTCCAAAGTCAGTGATCTTTACCTGGCCGTCAGTTAATATGATGATGTTGGAAGGTTTTATATCCCGATGAACAACTTTTTTCTGGTGGGCATAGTTAAGGGCCTCAGCTATCTGGATGCCAATATCGAGAATCTCCGCCTTATTGTTTAATTCATTTTCTTTAATAACTTTACTTAAGGGTTTTCCTTCCAAAAATTCCATTGCAATATAAATTGTGCCATGATCTTTCCCCACATCAAAAACTGTTACTATGTTAGGATGGGAAAGCCTCCCGATTGCTCTTGCTTCTTTGAAGAACCTTTGCACAAATTCTTCGCTGGTTACCCGGTCATGTCGCAAAACCTTCAGGGCCACCAGCCTATCAATCTGAGGGTCATGGGCCTGGTACACCACTCCCATGGCACCCCTTCCCAGCTCCTTTACGATCTCATACCTTCCGTAATTCATGAAAATTATTCTTCTTTAAAAAACTCAATGATTGTCTCAAAGGGGATTAAAAAACCCAGGGCATCTGTTCCCCTGTACTTACCTTTAATGATGGCTACAAGATTTCCCTGGATATCAAAGACCGGACTTCCGCTGCTTCCAGGGTAAATTTTCATATTGACTTGCCAAAAAGGCAGACTATTCAGCCGTCGGGGAGGTCCGTTGATGGTTCCGGAAAAAATTGTCCCCCCCAGATCATTTGGACAGCCGATGGAATAAAGCCTTTCCCCCATCCCCAATAAGTTTCGACCGTCTTCCAGGGGAACAAAGGCGTTTGATTCCAAATTTACCCGAATCAGGGCCAAATCAAGATGAGGATTTGTTTTTAACACTTCCCCACGAAAAGACGTACCGTCGAAAAGAACAATGGTGATCGCTTCGGAAGTGATGAGATTATGGGCGGTACAGATAATCAGGCCGTTTGCATCAACAAAAAAACCCGATAATTGAATATTCCGGTCTTTCCCTTTTGCTTTAACACAAACCACCGATTCGATCCGGCATAAAACGGCTGTCGGGATCACTTGGTTTGATATTTCAGTTTCAATCAGCGAATCTTTACTAGAAGGGGTATTCCGGTAGGTTGAAATTAAATTCCACAGGATATCAATTCGACTCTGATCGGGAATGCCGGCAACGGTAAAAACAGCCTTAATCTTGGTTGCCAAAGGGGAATGGTGTTTCAGGGAAATAAACCATTTTTCTTTTTGTCGCTTTGCAATTAATATTTTTTCATCCGCCCTTAGAGTGTTGCTGCTAACCTCAAAGCCCAGTTGATCAAACCGGTCGTTAATAATTTCCTCCAACTCAATCAGCGGCAAGGGATATAGCTTTATCGAACCGTCCGCACCGGCGTAGACAGGCATGCATGCCGATAACAGGCAAAGTAAAAAAGTAAGAAATTTTACAAACATCATTGTGGTCATATGATTAAGAATAAAATAATTGAAATGAGATGGTACGATTCTAACATATGAAGATCAAGCAGACAATATTATTCAGTTGATTAATCTTTACCAAAAAACAAAACCGGATAGTAAATACTTTTTTTTCTGCAATTGATCGTTGACTTCTCGGCTTAAGAGTATTACTATAATATAAAAGTAATACTATATCGGATGGCTTCTTAATTTTATGGTATTACAAATAGTATAAAGTAATACCAACCAAGGAATTGATGATGTCACGAGTCACCAGTAAAGGGCAGATAACCATACCACGGGATATAAGGAATAAGTTTTCCCTGTTACCCGGAACTGAAGTAGATGTTATTGCCGTTGACAATCAAGTGCTTATCGTTAAAAGCAGACCGGAAAATCAGTTTTTAAAGTGGCTGGGTCGGGGAAAGCATTACAGCAAACAAGAAATTGATCTTAACATTGATCAACTACGCGGCAGAACTGATGAATAGTGTTATTATAGATACAAATCCTCTTGCCTATATATATTGCGCTGTCCCTGATTTTGGGAAAAAATATGCAAACATCCTGGGAAAATTGGCCGGGAACAACGTTCTGCTTATTCCAAAGATTGTTTATGGGGAACTTTCGCTGATATTTCCCGATGATCATAAACTGGATACTTTTTTAAACGATACCGGCATTGTGATCGGGGAAATAAATCCGACAACGTATAGCACTGCCGCCAAACGCTGGCAAAAATATAACAACCATCGTATTCTCATGTGTCATAATTGCGGCACCAAGTTTAGAAAACTGATCTGCAAAAAATGCAATTCCGACATTAAAATAAGGCAACATATTGTTTCTGATTTTCTCATCGGGGCCATTGCACTGGAAGTGGAAGGGAAAACTATTGTAACCGGCGATGTTGGTTATTATTCAACCTATTTCCCGGAGTTGAATGTCATAACCGCCCATCAGTAAATACTGCTTAAAGCAAAAATTTAATCAACTTCCATGCAAAATTCGGTATTTTTCCCCACATATATACCTTGCTTTCCCCTGCAAAAGGTTCTTTGCCGCAAGGGGGGGAGTTAATTTGTAAAATGCAACCGACAAACTCAAAAATCAGCAACACATTTTACAGAGTTTCTTGTTGCCTGGTTTATCCTACAAGCAGTGCTGACTTCGCCAGATTGCCCAGGGACTGCTCCATGGTTCTAACTAACGCATGTCGTATCTCATCATGGTCGGTTAAGGGTTTGCCGTTTTTGTTTATCACAAGGGTACCATCTAAAACCAGTTCGTTTAAACGCTGGAGGATCTGAAGCCGATCGCGGGTGCCGTCCATGGTTAGAACCATTTGCCTGGTAAACGAGTCCGGATTTACTACTTCGTGCCGCTGATTCACTACCGGGCGCTTCTTTCTTATTTGGTATGCAGCAAGTTTGCTGACTCTGGGGTGATCACTCGGGTCCGTCACAAAATCCGCTTGCCAGGTACGAAACTCAACCACGTTGGCAGTAAAACAATGGAGTAAATCCTCTGCAAGCATATCCCGGTGGTCCGGTTTATCCCATTCATTCGCATCCATCAAACCTTCTAAAAGTTGATAGGATTTCCGCAATAAGCTATCCAGGTCAATAACCCGCGGCCAACAACCCCAAAGCACCATCAGCGCTGCTTTAGTCAGGGGAAAATCGGCTTTAGCCGTTGATCCCTGAGGTGTTACAAATAATTGTTCCTTTCCGGGCAAGAGGTTTACGGGTTCATTTTTCGGGCGGGCAGGCGAGGCAACCATCAACTTGCTTATGTCCTCTGATGTCAGGTTTCTTTTGAGGGTATTCTCCCTGTGACAAAGAATGGTTTGTCGAAAAAACCGGTTACGGATAAAATCCATATACTGCTCAGTATGAATGATGTTTTTGCTGATTCGCCCCAGCGTCTCCGCAATTTCTTTTGGGAAACCGCTGGTCAGCATTGTCGAAAAATCAGCTTCACCAAGATATTGCAGGCCATGCTGTTTTGCACGTTCAATGAACTGATGAAAATAGACCGGGGTATTTACTTCCTCCAGGTGATCGTGAAAAAGATACCAATCCCTACTGTGCCTGATAAGCTCAAGTTCGTTTTTCAGAAGCAAGCCATAATGGTTATTTTCAGTTGGAACAGAACATGCCAGAAAGTCCATCAATGCTCTGGCTTGTTCAATGCGCTCGCCCGACTCTTCAAACTGGTTGGCATGATAAAGCATCATGTGGCGGATCATCTCGCGCATATGCCAACCCGGATAAGTGTTGTAGCTAATGTAAGAAATTCCTGGAGAGGTCAGGTTACCAGATGATATGGCCAGAATTTTATCCTGAATTTCATCCGGAACCCATGAGTAAACACCATGGCAGATAATATAGTCAAAAGTCCCCCACGACGCGTCAATATCCATGATGCTGGCATGTTCAATGCGGACATTTTTTAGATTTAAATCTTTAATCGTTTTGCATCCCATTTCCACATGTCGCTTTGAGAGGTCAGCACCCACAAACTCGCTTTGGGGGAGGTGGCAGGCCATGGGAATCAGATTGCCGCCGCTTGCGCATCCAAGCTCAAGAACACGACTTTTGAATATGGGCACCGGTGACATTCCGAACAGAGTTCCCAGCGTAGCAAGACGGTCGGGGTGGCACTGGGGAAAGGGGTTACTTTCGTATGGTATTTCGTCGTAACTGTATGCTTTTAAAGTTCCCATTGCGTAATTTTTCTAAGATTCCATGAAGAGCAAACACCATTTACCGCCCGTCTAATTTAGATGGATCACTTCACCTTTTACGACGATGTCATCGTTTGCCTTGATTTTTACATCACCTTTTTTTGCATTCAGCTCAATCGTTTTGGCATTTATGCAAAGCTTGCCGGGCATATCCAGTGTGATGTCATCTTTAAACAGCTGGACCACCGGACCTGACTCATCTTGATGAATTTCAACCAATTTTTTGCCATCCGGATCGGTTACACGGATCGTTTCATCCTTTAAAAGAGTGATTGATGGTCCGGTTGACCGGGGAAAACCAGGTCTGGGGGTAAAACCGTCAATCATTCCGATAACAATGGGTTCTACCCAGTTAGCGGGACAAAGAATTAATACCCGATCATTTTTGCGAAGGGTGATTTCATGAAGGCTGGGCAACCACTTTTCAATTCTTTGCCCATCGGAATTATTCCATCTTATGAGATAACGTCCCTTAAGGGTGGGATGACGTGCATCCATGCATTCTCCCACCAACGGCCGAGACTCTTGCTGCCTTGATTTTGCCGGCGACTGATAAGATTGGATAAGGCTATCTATGAGGGATGTTTTATTTTCTGCCTCTTGTTTATCCTGTGGTGTTTTTTTTATGCTTTTTGGATTCATAATTTTTTTTATTCTTTTGCTTTAGGTTTTATGGCGGCGTCAATTAACTCCTTAATGGTTGGCGGTGCTTCATAATGGATAGGGACGTCTTCGTTAATGTAAGCTGAAATGGGAATATGCTTGTGGATACCGGGAATAAACATACGCGGTAGATTAAGGGTAGCCCCGAAAACCATCGTCAGCTTGTCCTCTCCGGGGCTGCATACAACATGATGCAGATGCGGTTGAACGCGTTCACGGTGTCCCTCGATTTCAATGTCCATCCGGGGGGTATCCCCCTTCCCCGGCAGGGAGAATTCCCATGCTTCCTGCCGGGGATGCATTCCCCTGATAACAACCGGTTGATTTGCCGGCATATCATGAAAGGCCATCCCATGGGATGCCTCTTGATAGAACAAAGGATCAGGCCCCCGCTCCAGAGTGCGTTTTGACATGGCCGCCCTGAATCCCGGCATCACAAAACCGCGTTTAACCTCAGGCAATCGGATATCATCGGGAGCGGGAAACCAGGCATCTACCGGCGAGGCAAAAAAAATATAGCGGGGAAAAGTGAAGGGGTGGACCCAATCTAAGCACCAGGGTAGGGGCTGATTAAACCACATCTTGGGATCTTTGACAATAAGACGTTCTGGTGCAAGTAAATCCTCAGGATCCTCCAAGTTCGGCATTTCCATTCCCGTAACTTCTTCAGGCTCAACAATGTATCCTTTGCCAAAGGGGTTTCGGGGGTACATGCCGGGATGGTCAAATTGGAGTTGCAGCTGGATGGGGGAGGAATCACGCTTATCCACAAAAACCCGCCAATCGATGCCGCCGTAAGCATTTTCGTAGGTTAAGGGCATTTCGGTAAAGGGCTCGGGAGGGATGATTCGAGGGTTAGCCCCCGGGCGCCACTGGATAAACCGGCGACCAAAAACGGCAATCCGCTTGAACATCCTGCCGATTTCAACCGAGACCTCCATCTTCTCTGCAGGTTGACCCCCTGGCGCATGGGCAGAGCCCTGGATCACGAAATCGGTAGACTCTTTAATGTCCCAGAAATCGGTTCCTGCTTTTATGCGTGGGGTTAGGTTTTCGTTTCTCAAATCATAGAATAAGGATTCGGGCTCTGTGAGCCTGCACCGACCCTCTGCAATCAAATAGGTAAATTTGACCAAAACATAAACATAAACCCCCCGGTCTATTGTTGAGGCCATATCAACCATGGCATCATAACTGTCCCTTGCAGGAATTCGATCCATGGTCATAGCGATGTTCCCCAGTTGGAGCCGCCACCACTTGTGTCTCTTTGAAGCCCGAACGCATCCACCTGCCCTGTCGCATCTTGTCCGCCGCCGACAGTTCCCCGAATGGTCAGCGGTCCTGATCCCAGGGTATGCTGATAAGTGGGGTTTCCTTGAATAGAACGGGAAGCAAAACCGGAAAGGCCGCTAAGGGCAAACTTTAATGCCTGGTCCGGTGTAATGGGGATCAGTTTACCGATGCCTTGCCTAAGAAGCTCCCTGGCTACGCTTCTGGTCGCTGTGCCCGCTACTTGTTCCATAGCCTCTCTACTGAAGGCCCTTCTCCCAAATGTGCCGGCGGCATTGCGAACCCCGCGCGAGCTTACTCCATGACAAATCAAATCAATTACCATGGAGATGGCAATACCGGCAAGTCCCGCAAGGATGTCCGTCCAGGTCATTCCCACTTCCACAGTATTGAGTTTTTGGAGGATGGCAGGAAGAGCAAGGGGAGCTGAAACAGGATCGCCGCAAGTCATCATGGGTAACGGAATAAGAAGCATTTGACTGCATCCGGTAGATTGACCGTTCATCTTGACCGTTGAGGCACCGAAGACGATTTTTCGACTGGAAAACGGCCACATGATGGTATAGAACAAATTCGGCATGACGGGAGGAGTGATATCCGGGATCAGAGCCCCGCAATCATGTCCGTCCTGAACGATGGACATCCCTTTATGTTTTACAGTAGTGGTGAGTTTATTCTGATTCATGGCATAACCGGGCGGCCAGAATTGAAACGCAATTATCTCGATCGAAAGCATCGGAGCCGGGACAGGCACGGCCGGTGGAGCCAGAACGTTATGGAGAAGTACCCCTACTGAAAAATCATTTGATATATTTACAGTAACTCTCACAATTTATACCTTTCAGTCGTGGTGTGAATAGTTATTCAATGCGCAGGCGCATACATCTCTCAACTTCCGGAATGAATTCAACCATAAAGGCATGCCGGTAAACCAGATAAAATCGTTTTTCGTCAGGAAGAAGAACGATCATTTGGGGCTTCAATTCCCGTATACCCTTACGATCACCGATCACATAGTCCACAAAAACCCGGAGAGACGGAAACTCAAATGAGACGTATCCTTCGGGAGTAAGATTTTCCAGCAAGACCGTTACCCCACTGTCTGGTAAATCAATTACCCAGTCAGGACAGGCTTGATGAAATATGCCCTCCTTGCAGATCAGGGTTTCCGGCATGGTAAAATCGTCGGGTATTTTCACCGATCGAAGGGCCTGAAGCGCTGAATCCATAGGAACCGTTGACCAGCAGGCTGGTTTGGGGGTATCGTCCCAGTTGGATATCAAGTGCTTTGGATCTTCTACATTTGGTAAATAACGGGTGGGGTCAAACCGGGGATATCCACCGGGCGACTTTAGGGTTTTGCAGATTGCCTCTGCCGATGGCTCCGGGTTAAATCCGAGTCCTTCCCTATTGTGAGGATCCGAAACCGTGATGACGGCGTCCCGGTCAATCAGGACATCACAGGAACCTCCGAAGGCCTTCGAATAGGTGAGGGGCATTCGGACAAAGGGAATAGGTTCGGCAATCTGTTTTTGACCGGATAAGTCGTCCTCCCATTTTCGTACTCCAAAAATCATTAATTCTCGGCGCTCATTTCCGACTTCCAGGGCAACCTGCAGCTTTTCAACCGGCTGTCCTTTAGGTGAATAAGCAGCACCAAGAAGAATAACTTCAAAGGCCGGATCTCGTCTCGGGAGGTCGTCCCGGGGTAAGTAACCCAGGTCGGTTTCAAGATTTTGGTCATACAGGGGAAAGGGATGCTCCATTTCCAGCTGTACCGAACCCTCCGAACTGAAAGTGAAGGTGGCTTTAGCGGTAACGACTCCAATGCGGGAACTTTGCCCTTCTATATCCGCCACCACAACCTTGGCGGCAATGGGAAGATTATTAATCAAGTCCAACTATTCATCCTCAAGAGAGGTCATGGAGACCTGAGATCTTTGTAATCGTTCACGGTTTTTATTCAATGAATTATATAAAGCTTCTTAAGCATTTTGATATTACTTTAAAACTCCAAAATGAGTTTTTTGCATCCATATCAGAGAATATCCCGAGCTCTCGTGAAATATATACTTGTGTTCTCAATTAAGCGACTTAAGCCTTTAGCGATATAAGGCGCTGGAAATACGGAATACTGCTTTTTCACTTCCTTCGGCAATATTTGAGAAAATAGATATTGATGAACGAAGCATTTGATCTTTCATTCCATAATCACGGCAATCTATCAATAATTCATAAAGACGGGGCCTGCCTGCATGATTTTTTCCAAACTTCTGAGCCTTCAAATGAAGAACTCATACCTGAATTGAGCACTTAGCCTTTAGCAGTTAGCTATTAGCCAAAATGATCACATGATGTTTTGCCATTACAAATTTTCACCCATTGGGTGTTATTTTCATCTGATGTAATACCTCGGTTTTTTAAAGCTAAACGCTTTTGAGCTGACAGCTAATCGCTCAACTTAGGTCATAATTACATCTTAGACTAAAGTTTTTGCCAGCTGTGACCCGTAAACTACGAACGGATACAAATTTTTCAACAATGCTGAAGCTTGAACGCCTTTACAGATTTTTAATTTATCAGAGTCTCATGGCCGGTAAATGACTGGGTTTGATGGTTCATTCCAGGGCGTTGCCGGAAAAGGGCCTGATTGTCATTCATCAAATTTTCAAATAAAATGATCAAGTCCGTTCCGTTCCCGGGTCTTTTTTCGGGAACAGGGTTAATGCATGCCTTAAATAGCAGATTTAACTTTTCAGGGATGGCAGCATTCTCGTCTAACAGCTCAGGTAACTTCCCCTCGATAACAGACCGGTACATTTCAACCGACGTAAGTGACCCGGTAAGTGGATGCCGGCCGGTCAGCCCAAAATAGAGGACCAATCCAAAGCTAAATACATCGGTGGCAGGAATAATCGGTTGATCAAAAATATGTTCGGGGGACATGAAGAGAGGGGTCGCTAAGCTTTTCGATTCAAGGAAATGTTTTTCTTTAAAAAAAGATGCCGAGTTCCAATCAGATAGCCAGATGCAATCTTCCTGGTGGATCAAAATATTTCGGGGGCTAAGATCGCCGTGAACGATGCCGTTTTTATGGGCATAAGCCAAGCCTTCAGCTACCTGCATGAGCAACAAAAGACTTTGGTGCGGATCAGGAATTTTCTGACCTTTAATCCAATCTTCAAAAGTACCCCCATCTGCCAATTTCATAGCCCGAAACAGATGACTACCGGAAATTTTTCCTGAGCCAATCTCGGGCAGTATCCTTGGATGTCTGAGTATCTGAAAAATATGAGTTTCACGATCAAAGCGTTTATGGGTGTCAACCAATAAACCTCCGGCGAAAAGAATTTTAAAAGCACAGGTTATTGACTGCAATAAGTCAATGCCTAAATAAACAACCCCCCCGGGAACTTTTGCAATAATGTCGGTAATAAGAAATCTTTCCTTGATTTCAACTCCCCGATTATCCGGGACAGGCGGGGGCTGACCCAACTTTTCCCAAATTTTGTCAGTGTCATTAGATGACCAGACATTGCCGTTTACCATTGAGGCAAGAGTAGAAACCCCGGAATTCCAGGAGATGCCGTTATTTTTGTGATAACCCATAATTTATGGGGATCCCCCGTCTCACTAACAATTCAATTTGATTGGCCCTCCGGTAATTTCTACCGGAGCACTGGAATTAATTTTAATCCCTGATTTGTCTATAATTATACTGCCGCCGGCGCCCAGATCAATTTTATTTCCATGAATTTTAATTTGCGCATTACCGATATCAACATCAGGGCCGGTGATTTTTGCAAGGGATATTCCAGTTGCTTCAAAATTAGGCTCACCGGTAATTTTTACACCGGTCCCTTTTCCAACAACCGTAACGCCCTTGCCGGTGCCGGTGACGGAAACACCTTTAGTATTCCCGGTTATTGAAACGCCTGAACCTTTTCCGGTCAGCATTACGGCTCCAGAAGCTGTTGCACTATAATTTCCGCCGTTAACGGTGGTTTCGTGGTTCCCCCCGGTTACACTGACCGTTCGGGTACCTGCTTCCACCGTGAGTTTATCGTCTCCTTTGATTTTTCCGGTATTGGTGCCGGTTTTCACTTCCAATGTACGGTTACCGGACTTTATAGTGATTGACTGGTCATGTTCCACCTCTGTGGACATATCGTACTGGGCGTGGATAGCAATCTTCTCCTTGCCCTTGGTATCATCCATGGTCATTTCATTATATCCGCCCCCGCCCGGGGTAGTGTTTGACTTTGATCCGCTGATCATTCCTCCCGCAGGGAGCCCGACAGGGGGGGCATTAATGCCGTGGTAAACGCGGCCGGTGATGATTGGTTGATCCGGATCGCCTTCGAGAAAATCAACGATAATTTCGTGGCCGATCCTGGGAATATCAATGGCACCCCAGCCCGCACCGGCCGATACCTGACTGACCCGGATCCAGCAGGAACTGTTCTCGTCGTTTTCCCCTTCCCGATCCCAGTGGAACTGAATCTTTACCCGTCCATACTCATCAGTGTAAATCTCTTCACCGGCAGGCCCTACCACAATCGCCGTTTGAGACCCATGCATTAACGGTTTTGGAGTTTCCCGGAGAGGCCGGTAGGGAACATCAAAAGGGATACATGCGAAGTTGTTGGCATAAGATCCCGGTTCCAGGGAAGATGACCCTGAATTTCCCGCTGCCTGAGTTGCCCGATGATTAAGGGAAATCAGAACATAATCCTTGTTATTCATATCATCCCGGTAATAGTCCCTGAGAGTAAATCTGTATCCACTGGTAAACACCCGGCAAACACTGGAACCGGTAACGGCAGTAATGTTTGCCTCATGTTCCTGCATACGTATATTGGCCAGTCGCTCTCCGGCCGCTCTTTTGCCGTAATAACCGGGGTAATCGTATATCTCCCGTTCTCCCGGTCCCAGGGTAATTTTGCTGGGGGCATCCACCTTTAGACTGGTGCCGGGTATTTCGAAATTGTAGTCATTAAGGGTATACTTGCCGGCCTGTATTTCCTGCCCCCATTCCAAACCTGTGATTACGTCTTCTTCCTCAATGCCGCCGGCGCTGATCTGATACCGGGCAGTTTCTTGATTGGAATGGAGTTGGTGTTTGTCGGGAACGTCGGCCAGGACCAAGGTATGTTTGGATTGTTCATGTTTAAAGAAGTAGAATATTCCTTCATCCTCCATGAGACGAGAGATAAAATCAAAATCCGTTTCCCGGTACTGCACACAGTAGTTCTTTGGCTGGTAAGTGCCGTCCAGAAGAATCTCGTAGTCAGTAAACCCCTTTTCGGTAAAAATTTGTTCTATTATATCGGGAACCGAGAGTTCCTGGAAAATTCTTGAATCAGAAGTCTTGGTAAGCAACCAAAGCCAGGGAACCATGGTGGCCGTGTAATGTGAAAATCGGGGATCTCCACCTGTCTCACCTCCCCCGCTTCCCTGGGAAAATCTGGATACGATACCATTGAAAAAACGGTAGTCCCCGTCTGCCAGGAGAATAGAAACAGAGACATTTTCACCGATAATGTTATTAAATACTATGCCATGGTTTTCTGAAAGAAAATTTAGCTCAAAACTAAAAAGGCGAGACAGGCCTTCGGCGCCGCTCAGACCCACCAGTAACAATTCATCCTGACCCAAAGGAGTATCAATGGCAATAAGCCTGTTTTCCTGAGTAAACATGACTACCACCTTTTTTTAATTTATGGATATATTAAACTTGGCGACTGCGACCAGGTTAAACCCGCAAAAAAATGCTGGATGATGGCCATTTTTGATAGCAAACGTGCCATACATTTGCAAAAAAATTTTAATGACTAAAAAAACAATAATTCTCATCCCGGTTTACTGACAAGCTCAAACTTGGTATACGTTCACAGTTCACGGTTTGCAGTTAACTATTGGTAAAAACCTGGGCAAAGATGTAATTATGAGTTTTTCTTTTGAAGGTTTAGAAGCCTTGAACAACTTAAAAAAACTATGGATTCCAATTCGGGAATTGGAATCCATATCAAACATGTTTGCATCGCTATAAAATTCATTTCACTGAAAACCGTGAACGGTTACTCAAACCTTTTACCCAAATAACTTCGCAGCCTAAGTATGCTGAATTTGCAATCATTTTGCTTTGTCAAGGATTCGTTTAAAAAATTTCCAAGCTTAGAATGGTTGATAAAGATCCCTTACAGACTATATTTGATATTGTTGTCAGAGTGCTGCGGTAATAATCTTTGGCGATGGCTCATTTCAAGTAATATCAGTTCGATTGGTCATTGTCAATAGTGTTTGTAACTTTGCAATAATTGTAGCTACTCAGGAGCCGGAATTCGGGATTCGGCCTGCCTGTGCCGGTACAGGCAGGCCGAATCCCGAGTATAGTCTATTTCATTTAGCTTCATACTAAATTTTTTCATGTGTTTATTGTTAGTTTAATTGTATAGGAAATCCCATTTTTTAATCAATTATATCAATTGGCTTCCTGACTGCATGCGCTGATCACTCGCAGCTATTAAACTGGTAAGTCGAACTGCCTCAACGGCTTAACAGCTCGCCCAAAGGGCGCTAACTTGAAGCCCAAGACGGGGGCCGGAGAAAAACTATGCCCTGTTTAATTACGGAGAATGTCGCAGGGACAATCCATCCTCCCCAGCTCGGTAGCCATTTTTTCCATTGGTAGATAAGTTCCGCCTGCGGCAAAGGTCGCTAAATCAGAACCATCCACATCTCCGTCTTCATCGAAATCACCCCCGCATGCACCGGCAAATTCATAGGCGCCCATATCCACGATGACTTCCCCATCTCCGTTGCCGTCTACAACCCTTGGGTTGCCGTCCTTGTCATGATCAGTTAATTCGGGAGCATCGTTGTCCCCCGCATCTATGCATGGTGAATAAGCTGATAGGCGCCCCATGTCATCAGCAAAAAAAGGCTCTTCATTTATATTACCTGGTCCTGAATATCCACCCTTCACATCACTATGGGTAACGGTCGGAAAAGACAAGTCCTGATCCCATATTTCCAAGTCATCCGGATCAACAGTATTCCACAAAATGCAGTTGGTGATAACCGGGGAGGAATAAGTGTTGAAGATTGCTCTTCCGTTGTAAGCGTTATTTCCCGAAAAGGTGCAATTGGTGATGGCGGGAGAAGAAAAGTTATAAATTCCACCGCCTCGAATCGCTTGATTGCCCGAAAAAATGCAGTT
>DAOWNY010000210.1 GCA_030642325.1 Deltaproteobacteria bacterium | reverse complement strand
TCAGGGTTACGGTACGTTTACGAAGGGAATGTTTTTTCTAAGCAAGGGAGTAATACATACTGTTATCAATGCGGGAGCTTGTTGATTGACCGCAGGGGCTTCCAAACCGGGACAAATAACATCCTGGATTCAAAATGCCCCCAAATGCCAAAGCGTCATTGATGGAATAGGAATGTAGACCGTAAGTGGCATTTTCCCCCGCATTGTAAATGTTATATTGTATCTGTTCACAGTTCAATGTCATTAACTTAAGAATAGTTTGTCTAAGTATAGTTTCTTTACAGTCATTCCCGGATGCGCGGGAATCCGGAAGGGTTTTTTGAAGTAAAAGGGCTGCCCTGTTTATTTTGATGTTACAATAAAACGTGAACTGTAAACGGTTACGATTTTAGTTTATTCTAATTGGGAGGTAAAATGGGTACTATAGTTGAAAACCCCGAGCGGGTGAGCAGTGCAGAGATTATCGTCGGCATTCCTTCTTTTAATGAAGCTGACTTCATCTCCTACCCGACCGATATGGCCGGCCGGGGATTATCTCAATATTTCTCCGATAAAAAATCGGTGATAATAAATGTAGACAATAATTCACCGGACGGAACCAAGGATGTATTTATGAACACCCCCACCAAGGTTCCCAAGATCTATATTTCCACCCCAAAGGGGGTAAAGGGTAAGGGGAATAATTTTAAAAACTTATTTGAAGCGGCGGTTGAGCTACGGGCCCATGCGGTGGTAGTAGTGGATGCCGATTTAAAGAGTATTACCCCCCAATGGATACAGTACCTTGGCGAACCCCTTTTTTCCGGTTTTAGTTACGTAGCCCCCATTTACATTCGTCATAAGTATGACGGTTCCATTACTAATCATTTTGCGTATCCGTTTCTCAGGACTCTTTACGGACTGAGAGTACGCCAGCCCATCGGAGGGGATTTCGGATTCTCCGGAAGAATGGCACGGGCCTTTTTATCAGAAAAACTCTGGAACGAAAATGTGGCCAATTTTGGAATTGATATCTGGATGACCACCATTGCAATTGCCAGGCGTTTTAAAGGATGTCAAGCCTTTTTGGGTGCTCCCAAAACCCACCGGGCCAAGGATCCTGCCAAGGAATTGGGCCCCATGTTCAGCCAGGTAATCATGACTTTTTTTGATCTCATGATCGATTTTGAATATCTCTGGAAAGATACCTCAAAAAGTCTTCCCAGCAGTATTTTCGGATTTGGACTGGGATTAACGGAAAATCCGCCTGAAGTCAAAGTTGACAGCAACGTTCTTCATCAAAGTTTTATCTCCGGTTTTGACAAATACGGTGAAATATGGGAAAAAATCATCCCCTCTCAGGACTTTATTGAAATATGCAAAACCAGATCCCAGTCAACAAATAAATTCTATTATACCAGCGATCTCTGGGCAAGAACCCTTTTCAATTTTGCCATTGCATACCGGAACAATGAGATTCCGCGCAATCGTATTATTGAATCAATGATCCCTTTTTACCACTCCCGCATCCTGTCCTTCGTAAACAAAACGGGTGATATGGATGTTAAGGAATGTGAAGACTATTTTGAGATGATCGTACGGGTTTTTGAAAGTGAAAAAGATTACTTGATTAAACGGTGGGATGAAGATCAAAAAAAGCTGGGACATAAATTGTTCACTTTCTAAACGGTCAGAAAAGCTGATCAGATACAATCCGGTTTTTTGTCCATAAGCCCTGTTCATTGAGAGCTTTGCGACATGAAATTTTTTATGTTCAAAACATTTTTCGATTTTTCTTGACCTCTTTTCGTATCAGCTCAATAAACAGGGGCTATTCTGTTATTCTAATCACCGCGTTCATCATCGGGAAATCCGGGACTTGATGTCTTTTTTGGAGGGATTATTCGGAGTTTATGAAAAAAATGGGGAAACTCTGAAGATTATGAACCTGTAACATTTGATGAGACTTTATTTCTTGAAAAAGGAATAAAGGCAGATGTCAGGCTTTACATAAACTCAAAATTCCGGGCGGGTCTGCCGGCTACCATTGAACAACAAGCGGCCGATTATTGAGAATAAAAAGGAGAAGATCAGATGAGCGAATACGATATTTTCCGGGTCAATAAAAGAATGCCAAAAAAAGTGAAGCTGGCTGATATCACAATCAGGGACGGGATTCAGCATGAGGAGACATGGATTCCTACTGAGGCAAAAATATATTACTTGCAGGAACTGGCCTTTGCCGGGGTAAAACGGCTTGAGGTCACCAATTTGGGAAATCCACGGGTCATGCCCCAATTCAAGGACGCCGAGCTGGTGCTAAAAGGGATCAGGGGGGATGTGTTTAAAAAAAGATTGAGCAAGCGGGGCATCAAAAAAGACGAGATTGAATGGACAGCTATTACTATTAGAGAATCAGCGGTTGACCGGGCCATTGAATTGAAGAAAAAAGGATGCGGCCCCGACAGGGTTCTGATGATGGTCTCAACCGACGAGGAGCATCACTTTGCCAATAGTGGCACTACCTTACCTGTTTATTGGAAGGAGGCGGAGCGGTGTATTAAAAAATGCAAAAATGCCGGCATTAAAATGTGCGGAACCGTGAGCACTATCTGGGGCAGCCCTATCTCGGGTCCCACGAAGCTGAAAGATGCGGTGGAATTTACCAAGCGTTTTCTCAGTATCGGCGCCGATGATATTGAGCATGCCGACCATGACGGATCCGCTCCCCCTGACCAGGTATACCGCTATTTTTCCATGATTTTGGATGAGATTCCCGATCCTGATCTCCACATAGCACATTTCCATGTAACCAGGGGCTGGGGTTTGGCAAATGTCCTGTCCGCGCTTCAGGCGGGAATAGAAATATTTGAGGGTTGCCTGGGGGGAATTGGGGGCCAGCCGACCAATTTTCTCGACCGGACTCCCGTACCCGGCACCGGTGCTTATTATTATAAAGATCCTAATGTGGTAGGGCTGCCCAGCTTTGAGGATATGTGCGTTATGTTGGATGAGATGGAAGTTGACATAGGGGGTATACACATTGAGAGAGTTTTGGAGTTAGGCACTTTGATGGAAAAAACAATCGGTAGAAGACTACGCTCGGAATCTATCCTCAACGGCAGAATTCCCAAGGAACCCCGGGAAGAATTCAAGCGACCTAAACTCCAATCCGACAAGAAAAAATTTGGGGAGAAAACCGGCCAGATTATACCCGAGGGTTGGCCGGAAAGGGCCGAAGCCGGAAAAGAGCTGCTCAAAAAAAAATAACTTCAATTGAATTATAGAAAGCTTGCAGTATTACAATATTGCTTTCGACCCCCGAATAAGTTCTTTTTACATATATATCAGAGAATATCCCCGAGCTCTCGTGAAATACATACTTGTGTTCTCAATTAAGCGGGTTAAGCCTTTCGCGATATAAAGCGTCGGGTAACTACTAAGAATTCATAAGTCAGGAGCCGGAATCCGGAATAGAAAGAAGAAGCATAGACCTCCAGCAACTTAACGATTTCTTCCGGCTGAGACTTAAACCGTGAAGTATCACCACAACAAAGATTTCTTGAAAAATTATTACTAGGATATGTGGATAAAACAGATTGATGTGCTTTTTGCCGGACAATAAAGTCTTGAAATTGCCTGGTGGGTTCTCTTCTCATTCCGGCTCCTGAATTCCGACTACTGACTCCTTCT
>DAOWNY010000133.1 GCA_030642325.1 Deltaproteobacteria bacterium | reverse complement strand
CGGGGAAAAAATCGAACCGGAATGTCTGGTGATTATCGAGACCACGGTGCCACCGGGCACCACTGAATATATTGCTTATCCCACCATAAAGAAAGCCTTTGAAGGGCGGGGCATTAAAAAGGAGCCGCTGTTGGCGCACAGTTACGAGAGGGTTATGCCGGGCCGTGATTATGTAAAATCAATCCGTGATTTCTGGCGGGTATGCAGCGGGGTGAACGTAAAGAGCAAAAAGAAGGTTGAAAAATTTTTGTCCGAAGTGCTGAATGTGCATGATTACCCCCTAACTGTTCTTGATAAGCCCATTGAGAGCGAGACTTGCAAGATTATCGAGAATAGTTTTCGGGCAACCATACTGGCATTTTTAGATGAGTGGAGCAACTTTTGCGAAAAAAACGGGGTTGATCTGATTAAGGTTATTGATGCAATTAAGGTGAGACCCACCCACAGCAATATGATTTTTCCCGGACCCGGGATTGGCGGCTATTGCCTGCCAAAGGATGGTGGGCTCGGGCTCTGGGCTTACCGTCACCTGATGGGCTTCGAAGACGAAATATTTAAACTGACGCCGAAAGCCATTGATATTAACGATACCAGGGCGCTTCACGCCGTTCAATTAATCAGGGATGCCCTGAGGAACATGGGGAAGGTGGTTGCCGCATCTATTACCACCGTCTTGGGGGCTTCCTATCGGGAGGACGTGGGTGATACCCGGTACAGCGGATCGGAGTTGATTGTCCGGAAGCTGGCTGAAATGGGTGGAGAGATTAAGGTGCATGACCCGTACGTGAAGCATTGGTGGGAATTTGAAAATCAGGATAGTTATCCGGCCATCGGGGCAAGTTGGGCGCGTTTTTTCAGGAATCAGGAGGGATTAAAAAATCTTCGGATAAATTCGGACATTAAATCGGTTTTGAAAGATGCGGATGCAGTGGTTCTGGCAGTCCGGCACCAAGAATACCTGGGCCTTAAACCGGCTGATGTTGTTAATATGATCGGCAGACCTGCTGCCATAATCGATTGTTTCGGTATCCTTAATGATGAACATATAGCAGATTACTTTGAACTGGGCTGCGAGGTGAAGGGCTTGGGGCGCGGCCATATTCAGAGGATAAAGAAACAGAAAAGACGGTAATGACAGTCAGGTTATGAGGATTTTAATGACGGTCGGGAAATAGACTTAGACAAAGTATTTTTAAGTTAACGGCATTGGTTAACCATTGGTAAAAACCTGGATCTAAGATGTAACTATGAATTTTTAGCGGTTACATTGAATAAAAATCGTGAACTGAGAACTGAGAATCGTGAACGATTACTAAAAAACAAACCGATTGGTGCGGTTTCGACGATCGAATGAAAATATGCAAGCTGTGCGGTTAGCCTTTAGCAGTCAGCTATTAGCCAAAATGATCACAGGATATTTTGCCGGTACAAATTTTCACCCATTGGGTGTTATTTCAAGCTTCCGTAATACCTCGCTTTTTCAAAGCTAAACGCTGACATCTGATCGCTCAACTTAAGCCGGCATTAGATCGACAAATGTAACGAGATCAAGCGGATGTTGAATGGTTTCATGCAAAAGCTAGCACCCAATAGCTAATACCTAACCGCACAAGGCCGAAAATATGGAGATTTTAAAAAATATGGATAGGGTGGTAATTTACTCTTTTTTGACAATTTTGTCCTGGGGACTGTTTTTTACCGGCTTTTCCCCTGCAGGGACTCTGAAGCCCGAAGATATTGTTATAGTCTATAATTCGGATTTCCCCGAAAGCAGGGAAGTGGCTGAATATTATGCTCTCCGGCGTCAGGTTCCGGCAAAAAACCTCATGGGGATCAGTCTGCCGCAAGGGGAGGATATGTCCCGGTCGACCTATGAAAAAAAACTCGTTTCTTCGCTGAGAAGGTTTTTGCGTAACATGGAGGGGGATAATTTCCCCCGGTGTGTTCTGCTTATTTATGGGGTGCCCTTGCGGGTGCTAAATCCCACACCCACAAAAGAAGACCTCATGGACGCCCAAGTTGCCTCAAAAAGAAAAATTTATTGTCTGGATACGGTCATTTCCCTGACCCGGGCACTTAAGAAAATCGGCCTCCCGGTTGATAAAATTGATCAGGGAGAAGAAGACCAACTTGAAAGTTCGAAGAAGTTATCTTCCATGGAAAAAACCGATAACAAAGAATGGATCAAAAGGGCAATGGAAGAATTGCGTAACGCCGAAAAACGGCTATCTGCCGGGCCTGCGGAGAATAAGAGGGGTAAGGACCGGATTGCGTTGAATTCCATACGGATTGCCCTTTTGGGTTTTAATCCCATAACTTTAAAGGTGATTTCTGAAATTCATCGCGAACCAACCCCCCGGCAACAGGGCAGAATAGACGTCCTTCAACTGCTGACCAACCTTAAATTACGGGAATTATTTTTGTTAAAATCCGGGGTTTCTTCTCAATCCGCCCTGGAACTGGCGGCCTATATCCGGGTAAGAAACGGGGTTATCGGAGAGTTGGAATTTTGGCTGCGTCGGGAGAGGAATTTCTTGAAGAAAGAAACGCTGGCATCGGTGGACAGTGAACTTGCCCTGGTGCTGCAAGAGCATTACTCCATTGCGGATTCAATCCCCAATCCCTTTCGCCGGGAAAATGATAAGAATCCGTTGTCGGGTAAAATCAGGGAAGGAATTGTGATGGTTTCCCGATTGGATGGGCCTGATTCCAAGGTGGCCATGCGTCTGGTGGATGATGCAATTAAGACGGAGGCAAAGGGCCTTCAGGGGGTATTTTATATCGATGCCAGGGGGTTGAAGTCTTCCGATGAAAAGGGGACCTACGGATGGTACGATGAAAAATTGCGGTCACTATACCGGTTTTTAAAAAAGAGTTCTTCCTTCCCTGTGGAGCTTGATAATCAAAAATCTTTGTTCCAGCCCGGCAAAGCTCCTGAATCGGCCTTGTACTGCGGCTGGTATTCATTAAAAAATTATGTCGATGCCTTTAAGTGGGTGCAGGGATCGGTGGGATTTCATGTGGCAAGCGGGGAAGCGGTTACTCTTAAGAAAAAAAACAGTAAGGCCTGGTGCAAATCCATGCTGGAGAGGGGAATATGCGCTACCCTGGGTCCGGTAGCAGAACCCTACCTCCATACTTTTCCCGCTCCTGATCAGTTTTTTCCTTTATTGATGACTGGTCATTATAATCTGGTTGAGGTATATTTCCGAACTACCCCGGTTTTATCCTGGCGGCAAATTCTGATCGGAGATCCCCTTTACAACCCGTTTAAAAAAAGACCGGCCCTCAAGATGGAGGCCCTTCCTGCGGGATTGGCAATACCTGATCAATGGATAAAGGAGAAAAAATAGGTGCTGCATTTATTTTCTCTGTTGATGTCTTTTTATATCACGGTAACGACCATTCCATGTTTGCGCTGGTTCGCCAATCGGATAAAATTGCTGGATATCCCCGATAATCGTAAGCTGCACAAAACTCCGGTCCCCCGGATCGGGGGGATGGGAATAGTGGCGGGAGCCGTTATGCCCATCTTGATTTGGGTTGAGATGACCAATGAGTTGAAGGCTTTTTTGGCAGGGATAATCATTCTACTTTTCTTTGGGGTAATGGATGATCTGAGCAATTTAAATTACCGGGAAAAATTTTTTGGTCAAATTTTAGCCATGGGAGTATTTTTATTCATCGGAAAAGTTTTTATCATTAACCTGGGGGTGTGGGGAACAAGAGAGATAATTTTACCATATTGGCTGGCTGTTCCTTTAACCGCCTTTTTTATTATAGGGATTACCAACGCAATTAATCTATCCGACGGGCTCGATGGGCTGGCCGGAGGGGTATGTGTTTTTATATTTTCAACTTTAGCACTGCTGGCCTTTATAGATGGAAGAACTCCAATTATGGTTTGTTGTTTGGCGATAGTCGGCGCCCTCCTGGCTTTTTTGAGGTTCAATACTTTTCCCGCGTCTATTTTTATGGGGGATACCGGTTCGCAGTTCTTAGGCTTCAGTGCGGCGGTAATCTGCCTTTTTTTAACCCAATCGCAAAGCACCGCTATTGCCAGGGCCCTCCCCCTGATCGTACTGGGGTTCCCCATTATCGATACTATTACGGTTATGCTGGAGAGGATCTATGAGGGAAAATCCCCCTTTAAGCCTGACCTAAAACATTTTCATTATCGCT
Organism: Deltaproteobacteria bacterium; assembly: GCA_030642325.1. GTDB lineage: Bacteria > Desulfobacterota > DAOWNY01 > DAOWNY01 > DAOWNY01 > DAOWNY01. The sequence continues at coordinate 1,113 of DAOWNY010000133.1, read as the reverse complement.
TGCTTAAACTTGGTTTTTCTCACAAAGATGCGGTGATTTTTATCTACCTTATCCAGGCCCTGATGGTTTTTCTGAGCATTCAATTGAGATATTATCCTGAGATATGGGTTGTATCAACCTATCTTTCGTTGGTAGGATTGATCACTTCTTTTTTCTACCTGGCCCACCGGAGGGGGTGGAGGCTTCAAGAAGGGGCGGGGATAGAAAAGTTGTGGAATAGATATATCACACAAGAAGCAACGCTTTTCTTGAAGAATTTATCGCTCAATTATATAAAGGTTGTCTTACCTTTGGGTTTAATCTGGCTGGCTATTTCCTCTCCCCTGAAACTGGTAGAGGGGGGTATGGTAATATTTTTCATGATTTTTGCTACGCTGGCTGCCCGGTTTGTCAACCAATTTGCCTTTAAAATTCTTTTCCGTTTGACATCCTATGCGCTGGTGATGTATCTTTTATTAACTTCTCAAAAGGCCGCCGTTTTTTCGCTATCATATTCACCTCAGTTGTTTCATTATATTTTTTGGGGAAGTATCGGATTTAGCGATTTAATTTACCTCTTTATCACCCGTTTTAAATTTCTGGAGACTAATCCTCTGGATTACCTGATTTTAATGTTGGTAATGAGCATTCCCTTCCTGCCGCTGGCTCAGGTAAAAGTATTGCATGTTGGGCTGGTGGTAGGTGGAATGATAGTATTTCTTTGGACCAGTGAAATTCTGATCGCCAATCAAAAAAAAGGTTTTAGCCCGCTCTATTTTTCCTGCTTTACAGCCACACTGATACTGTTTTTGCGATACCTGGTGCCACAGTTCTAACTGTCTGTATGTTTTGTGAATATCGGGTGTATAGGGCTGAAGACTGAAGAAAGGCAATCGGCCATAAGCTCAACCTGACTGGTTACCATGCCTTGTAACTCTACTTAAAGGAGCCGGTACCCGGAATTCCGAATTTTGAGTAGTTACGCGAATTTAAATGGAGGTTTGATCAATGTTAAAGAAAATGTCTTTTTTTCTGGTACTCTTAATTATTTTTTTTTCCGGGTGCGCCGGTAAGGAAGAAAAACGCGATGCCTACTATAAGAAAGGGCAGGTCCTTTTTGACAAGAGGGATTTT
>DAOWNY010000195.1 GCA_030642325.1 Deltaproteobacteria bacterium | reverse complement strand
TGGATAGACTTTATGCCACCATAGAAAGTATGGATGAATTAATTCGGATCAATAAAAAGATGAAGGGGAAACAATTAGCGATTGAAGAAAAGAAGCTTTCCGAATCAGAGAGGGAAATTTATCGGGTAGTTAATGATCTTCCCGAAAGATTTCAAGGGGCGATGGATGATGACTTCAATTCTGCCCTGGCAACCGGATACCTTTTTGGAGTAATTAAGGATATGAACCGGTATCTCAACGAAAAATTTAAACCAAATCCGGCTTCAGTAACCATTTTGGATTTCAGCAGAAACACCCTCAGGCAGTTGGGAAAAATTCTTGGCATATTGACCCTTGATGCAGGTGAATATCTCAAATCCCAACGGTTGAGGATGGTTGAGAAGCTTCGGATAAGTCAGGAAGATATTGTCGGTTTAATTGAAAAAAGAGGTGAAGCCCGTAAAAATAAAAACTGGTCCGAGGCGGACAGAATCAGGGATGAACTGGCAAAGCAGGGAATCATCCTCGAAGACGGACCAGAGGAAACTACCTGGAAAGTTAAATTAGCGCCCTTTGAGCGAGCTGTGAGTGGTTAGCAGGTAGAAGCAGTTCATTAAAACAGAAGAAGAAAGGAAATTATTGGTGCTTCTTTTGAAGATTTTTAAAGCCTTGAACAATTTAAAAAAACTAATTCCGGAATTGCAATCGATATCAAATATGTTTACATCGTTATAAAATTCATTTCATTGAAAAAAACCTTAAACGGATACAGTATTTTAAATAAAAACAGACGGAAAATTCTTGACAGTGCAGCGACTATATGTTAAATGAATGAATCATCATTCATTTTTGTTAATTGGGGAAGCGTTATTCCTGAATTTTATGATGATGTTTTATTAAGAAACGGCGGCAATTGAAAAAAGAAAGTAATTTTTCTTATGAGTTCGGGCAAGGGCAGCAACTATTAAAGAAGGGAGGCGAAAGATTTGGATTCTCAACCGTTAGATCTAAAATTGATCGGAGATATTATTGAGCGATTTCAGAAAAAGAAGGGGACCCTAATTCCTTTGCTGCAGGCTATTCAGGAGGCTTATGGGTACATTCCCAAGGAAACCGTCAATCTAGTGAGCAAAGCATTGAAGATATTTCCCGTCCAGATTTACGAAGTGCTCACCTTTTATGCTCAGTTCCGTTTAACCCCTCGGGGAAAACACACCCTTAAGGTCTGTTTGGGAACTGCCTGCCATGTGATGGGGGGGAAGGATATTTGCGATTACCTTGCTTCCCAGCTGGAAGTCAAACCCGGTGGAACAACGGAAGACGGAATGTTTACCCTGGAGCGGGTTGCGTGCGTGGGATGCTGCGGGATGGCGCCGGTGCTGGTAATGGACGAGCAGCCTTTCGGAGATTGCACCATTCAGCAATCCATAGAGTTGGTGGAAAAATACCGAGCGAGCTAGGGACAGGTAAGCGAGAAAAGTTCATAATTTTATATTAATAAGGAGTGTTTTCATGGAAAATGCTGCGGTAAAAGTCCTCATCTGTGAGGGAACGAGTGGGGTATCTGCCGGAGCCCGGGAAGTATTGAAGGCCTTTGGGGTTGAGCTTGCCAGGTTCAACATAGACAAGGCCGAGATCATCAGTACCGGAGATCGGGGATTATTCAGAGATGTATTGGTGGATATAATTACTCCCAAGCTTGGAAGAATCACCTACGATTTTATCACCCCCGAGAAGGTTCCCCAGATTGTGGAGGAGCACATTAAGGGAAATATTCCGGTAAAAAAATTTTTAGCGGGCAAGCAGTATAAAGAATTTTTTTCCGGGCAGGAACGAATAACTCTACAAAACTGTGGAGAGATTGATCCGGAAAATCTTGAGGAATATTTGGCGAATAAAGGATATCAGGGGCTAAAAAGGGCTCTTGGCGAAATGAGTCCTCAACAGGTTATCGATGAGGTAAAAAAATCAGGAATACGGGGCAGAGGTGGTGCCGGATTTCCCACCGGCTTGAAATGGAGTTTCTGCCTGGGTAACCCGTCTGATCAGAAATATATGGTGTGCAATGCCGACGAGGGTGATCCCGGAGCTTTCATGGACAGGAGTGTTCTGGAAGGGGATCCTCAGGCGGTCTTGGAGGGGATGGCGATCGGTGGATATGCGATCGGAGCAAGCAATGGTTATATTTATTGCCGGGCAGAGTACCCCCTGGCCATTCGAAGACTCAAAATTTCCATTGATCAGGCTGTCAAAGATGGTTATTTAGGCGACAATATTTTGGGTAGTGATTTTTCTTTTCACATTACCATTAAAGAAGGAGCAGGCGCTTTTGTCTGCGGAGAAGAAACCGCCCTTCTGGCCTCCATAGAGGGTTTTCGCGGAATGCCGCGTTCACGTCCCCCTTTTCCTGCCCAAAAAGGATTATGGGAGCACCCTACCACCATCAACAATGTGGAAACCTTGGCCAACATTCCTCAGATTATCCTGAAGGGGGGTGATTGGTATGCCTCCGTGGGCACGGAATCCAGCAAGGGAACCAAAGTATTTGCACTGGCCGGTAAGGTAAAAAATACCGGATTGGTAGAAGTTCCCATGGGCACCACTATCCGGGACCTGGTTTTCGGTCCGGGAGGGGGCATGCTAAAGAAGAAAATACCATTTAAGGCGGTTCAACTTGGAGGCCCCTCGGGAGGCTGTTTACCCGCTGACCTTTTGGATACCCCCATCGATTACGAATCAGTAAACGAAACGGGCGCTATCATGGGTTCCGGGGGAATGGTAGTAATGGATCAGTCCACTTGCATGGTGGATATGGCCAAGTTTTTTACCGCCTTTACCGTAGAGGAATCCTGCGGCAAGTGTGTTCCCTGTCGAATCGGATTAAACCGGATGCTGGAAGTACTTACCCGGATTACCGAAGGAGAGGGTAAGGAAGGGGATATAGAATTTCTGGAGCGGATGGCAAACTCAATCAAGGCCACTGCCCTGTGTGGATTGGGCAATACCGCCCCTAACCCGGTTCTGACTACCATTCGGTATTTTAGAGATGAATATGAGGCACATATTCGGGAAAAACGTTGCCCGGCTCATGTATGCCCGAATCTGGTAAAATTTGACGTGATTGAGGATAGATGCTCAAAATGCGGAAAATGTTTTAAGGCTTGTCCGGTTGATGCTATTGCCTGGGAGAAAAAGACATTCCCGATAATTGATAAAGAAAAATGTATCCGTTGTAGGTCCTGCATCAACGAATGTGATCAGATGGCCATTGAATAAGATAGTAAAGGGGTGAGAAAAGATGGGAACTATTAATTTGACCGTCGATGGGGTTCAAATAGAGGTTGATCAAGGAACCACCGTATTGGAGGCAGCCGATAAGGCCGGAATTTATATTCCTACCTTATGCCACCATCCGGACCTGCCTCCCTTCGGAGCTTGTCGAATGTGTATTGTAGAAATAGAAAAAATGAGGGGATTTCCTACTTCCTGCACCACTCCGGCTACCGAGGGGATGGCAGTAAGTACCAATACTTCTCAGCTTCAGGAATTACGCCAGGATATCCTTTGGTTGATGTTGAGTGAATATCCCAAACGGGATGATTCGGAATGGACTGATTGTGAATTAAAAAAGGTGCTGGATTGGGTGGGGCTTAAGGATGAGCTTCCCCCTTATGTTTCGACAGGCAAACCGGTCCGGAAGGATGATCCCTTAATTGAAAGGGACGCAAACCTATGTATTTTATGCGGACGATGTGCCCGGATCTGTCAGGAAGTGCGCGGAGTGGGAGCAATCGGTTTTATAAATCGTGGAAAAGAGACTTTGATTACTACTCCGGATTTGGCCTCTCTGAAAGAAGCGGAATGTAAATTTTGCGGGGCGTGCGTCGAAGTGTGTCCCAGTGATGCTTTGATCGACAAAAGGCTGAAAGGCGATGAAACTGCCGAAGAACTGGAGGATGCAATAGTACCGTGTACGGGCGCATGTCCTGCGGGAATAGATGTCCCTCGTTATATA
>DAOWNY010000298.1 GCA_030642325.1 Deltaproteobacteria bacterium | reverse complement strand
TATCTCCCTTAAAGATATTAGCCGGGCTGTCAGGTAAGACAAAATTTATTGAAAACAGGCCGGGTTCTTTCCTCCATAATATATCATCATATATCATCTGATTGTAATTTTATCACATTTAATCCCGATAACTCAACCCATTATCTTTTGAACGGTCCTGCGAAATGTGCAGAATTATCCTGCGAACTACTCAATATTGACCTCTGATAATTTTTTTTCCGCATCAATCAGAAAATGTAATAAAGAGGAGGGTAGAAATAAAAGGTGGGGGTGATTAGGCAACCTGGTGTATTTTGCCTCGGTCCAGTCTATACGTCCTGTGAACAATTTTTTCCAGAAAGGCCATATCATGGGAAATGATGATGCACGACATATGGGAATCAACTAAAATTTTTTCTATTCTTTTTGTAGCGCTTTCATCCAAAACGGTGGTTGGCTCATCCAACAGAAGAACCTTCGGTTTCATGGCCAAAATGGTAGCTAACGATACCAGCCTTTTTTCTCCCCCGGAAAGATGATAGGTTATCCGTCTTTCAAAACCGTTTAACCCCAATGAATCCAAAGTTTCCGTAACGATTGTCTTCGCCTCATCATGGGTTTTTCTCAAATTCAGCGGGCCAAAAGCGACGTCTTCTTCCACCGTGGGGCAAAACAGTTGATCGTCAGAGTCCTGAAAAAGAAGTCCGATTTTTTCCCTTGCCTCCAAAAAATCATTCTCGCTCCTGCAGGCCCTTCCGAATATCTCCACATCTCCTCCCTGAGGTTTTAGAAGACCCATAATAATATGAAAGAGGGTGGTCTTACCACATCCGTTGGAACCGATAAACCCAACCCTTTCATCCTTTTTTAAAGTGAATTCTATTCCATCCAGCAATGGCGGCCGGGACGGATAATTGAAAGCTACGCCGGTAAGCTTAATTAAAACGGTATTGACGGTATCCATTGTAAAAATATCAGCCCAAAAATAATTGAAAGCATTAAAGTTGCCAAAAAAATATCCGACTTTTTTAAAACAAAATGATCTGCCATCCAGTACTCTCCCTTAAACCCCCGGCAAATCATGGCATGATAAACCCGCCTGGACCGATCGAACGAGCGGACCAAAAGCATCCCGATCAGATAAGCATAGGTCTTATAAGTATGGAGATCGGTTTTGGGTTTAAAGCCTCGTATCTTCATGGCGGTTGTCATCTTAAGGTATTCCAGGTGAATTACCTGGATGTAACGATAACAGAAAAAAAGAAGTTGGACAAGTTTATCGGGAACATACAAATGCCGAAGGGCATGCACCAGGGCAATTATGGTAGAGGTGGAAAGGAGGGCAACTACGGCAAGGATAATACAATTAGATTTTATGGTAATCAATAGGGCATGATGAATGCCTTCCCGGGAAGCAAGCAACGGTCCCAGGGAAAAAATTGTATCTCCCGGCGAGGTGAAGGGAAGAAACAGCCATAATAAAAGAATGAACAAGTTGACGATGAGGAGTCGCTGAGTAACTTTTTTAAAGTTTAACCGGGCAATGATCAATAGCGATAAAGAAAATAACAGGGCTAAAAGCAAGAAATTTAACTCATTTTCAATGGCTACAATAACTGTAAATAAGGTAGCAACTACTATCTTGACCCGGGGGTCCAGATTGTGCAATGGGGAATTCCCGGAAGAAAATTCTTCAGCAATCAAACCAGGCTACCCCGTTTTTTGTTTTTTCGATTTGCAAAATAAACACTGACTCCCATGAGACCGAAAATGTATCCTATCCCCCCAATTATTTCAGTAACTGAAATTTTATTTTCCCGGGATTTTTTAATTTCTCTCATAATCGGTCGCAACTTATTTTCCAGGCTTTCTTCGATCATCAACTGAAGCACCCCGGGATCAACGGAAACCAAAGGGGGGGCATCAATTTCTTTGCTGGTGATACTGCCGGCCGCAACTGTTTCCGGCTTAATGGGAGAAAATTTTCCATCTTTCTTCCCGGAGTTTACCGTAAAATCACTTTTTGAAACAGTATATTCCGCCCGGTGTCCCATGCCGGCATTGAGAACAAGCCTTAAATCCGTTTCACCGGAAACCTTAAAAGAAAAAATTCCGGTTTTATCGGTTTTTCCCTCCAGCAGTTTTTTTTGAGACCGGTCGAACACCTCGATGATCGAATTTTGACATCTTTTCCCATCGCTGAAATAGCTTTCGGTAACTACCCTGTCCCCTTCCACGTAAGCAAAAAGATTTACCTTGTGAGCAAGTGCAGGCGGGATTACCATAAATAAAAATAATAACGAAATGACCATCTCCAAACGGATTCGATGGATCATCGGATATTTTCCGTTACTCATGTGGCCACCCCCAATATTTCCGGCCTCACTTTTTTCAAGAAATCCAAACAAAATGCGGTCAATATCCCTTCGATGAGCATCACGGGCAGGTGAACTATTACCGTCAGTCGTGCTACCTCCAAAAAGGATTCTCTGGTAAAAACGAGGGTGAGAGCAAGCATGATGCTACTTATAAGCACGCTGCAAAAGCCACAGAAAAAAGCGGAAGTTAACGCAATCATATTGATCTCATACCTGACCCCGTAACGAAACAAATAATGGCAGATAACGGCCGGGAAAGCCATAACGAGGGTATTAACTCCCAGAGTAGTGATTCCTCCAAACTGGAAAAGGATCGCCTGCAAAAAAAGGGC
>DAOWNY010000151.1 GCA_030642325.1 Deltaproteobacteria bacterium | reverse complement strand
TTTTTTGCATCCATATCAGAGAATATACCGAGCTTTTGTGAAATATATATACTTGTGTTTTCAATTAAGCGGCTTAAAGCCTCTAAAAACTCCTAAAAGGATCTAAAATATGAGGTGCCTTAGCTATTATAGTTAGGAGCACAGGTGTGAAATGCCTTACTGCGGCTTTATTCCATGAACCGGGTTCTTTTGTATATTTTAGCGAAAAGTCAGATATGGGTCAGGGTTGAGGTGTCGCTTTGCTCCGTCCTTAAAGTATTACAGCAAAAAATATTTTTCACTTTAGATCACTCGGCACTCCTGAGACCATCTATGATCAAAGCCCATTTTTTGGGGTAAAACAAAGCCGCGTCTTTTGGGTGTGGATTTTTTATTTCGTAACTATTAAATAGCATAATTATTCCGGAATAGCATCTATAATTTTACGATAATTTCAGTGATAAAAAAAGTGATCCCGGATCCCCCCCCTTACAGAACTTTTTTTCTTTAAAAATTCGATTATGCTTAACTATCATATTTAAAAACCTTTTTTATTGACACCTAACCACCTTTATTCTACAATGCCTTCACCCGCATGTACTTTTTTTAAACCAAGCATGCCTTCTACCCTTTAAAAAAGGAAGGTGTGTTATCTATATTCATTGTTTATAAATAGCTAAAAAAGGAGTTTTTAAAAGTCCCTTGCTTTTGTAAATCTGCCGGCGGATATTGGAATTTGCTAAAGTTTGTGCAATGGACCAGGATAAAGGAGATAATTTATGGATGTCGAACAGATGAAAGTGGGGAATATGGATGTGTTCTGTTACATAGTATCATGCCCCAGGACTAAAGATGCACTGGTCATTGATCCGGCCGGAGATGAAGACCGGATCGTCAACAGGATCAAGCAGAAAGAATTAAACTGCAAATATATCGTCAATACGCACGGTCATGGGGACCATACCTGCGGTAATGCCAGGGTAAAGGAACTTACCGGGGCAAAAATCATCATGCACCAATTGGACGATCAAATGTTCAATTCGGCCAGTGGGCAGGAAATGTCACGCCAATGGGGCTTTACTCCTTCTCCCCCCGCTGATATTACCGTCCGGGATGATGATCAGATTGTGGTAGGGGATGTCTCTCTCAAGGTAATCCATACCCCCGGTCACAGCCCGGGAGGCATATGCCTTCTCGGGGATAACAATCTCTTTACCGGAGATACTCTGTTCGTCGGGGGTATAGGGCGTACTGACCTGCCGGGTGCTTCACTGCCCCAGTTTATGCAGTCCATTAAGGAAAAATTGCTCGTGCTTCCCGGAGAAACCGTGGTTTGGCCAGGGCATGATTACGGGAGTAGTCCCTCTTCCACCATTGAGAATGAAAAAAAGACTAATCCCTGGTTATCCTGAGCATGTTAGACGGGAACTGTTGTCTTTTCCTCTTTTTCGTTGCACAATGCTTTTCGTGTGCCATGAAAGTATTGACTATCCCGTTCCCATGGAATAAATTATGATCATGTTTTATGATCAAGGCTTTAAAAATTTTCGAAAAAAAGAACTCATACCTAAGTTGAGCGATCAGCTGCCGGCAATCAGCGTTTAGCTTTTATAAAACCGAGGTATTACGGGAGCTTGAAATAACACCCGACGGGTGAAAATTTGTAATAGCAAAACATCCTGTGATCATTTTGGCTAATAGCTAACTGCTAAAGGCTAACCGCTTAATTCAGGAAAAAAGCTAACTGCAAACCGTGAGCTGTGAGCGAATACAAAAAAACATTCAACCTTTACGGGAAAAGAGATGAAAAAAAATATAAATAAAGTGGTACTGGCTTATTCGGGAGGTTTGGATACCTCGGTTATTCTCAAGTGGTTGATTGAAATTTATCAATGCGAGGTTATTGCCTTTGCTGCCGATCTGGGGCAGGGAGAAGAGCTGGAGCCCCTGGAAGAAAAAGCAATGGCCACCGGCGCCGGCAAAATTTATATCGAGGACTTGAAAGAAGAATTTGTAAAAGATTATGTTTTTCCGGCATTAAGGGCCAATGCGGTTTATGAGGGCAGCTATCTTCTGGGGACTTCACTGGCCAGGCCTTTAATTGCAAAAAAGCAGATGGAAATTGCCAAAAAGGAGGGGGCCGATGCTGTTTCCCACGGAGCTACCGGTAAAGGCAACGATCAGGTGCGATTCGAGTTGAGCTATCTGGCCATTGATCCCCGAATCAGCATCATTGCTCCCTGGAGAGAATGGGAGTTTCGTTCAAGAAAATCTCTCATCGATTATGCCGAAAAGCACCGGATTCCCATTACCATTACCGAAGAAAAGCCCTTTAGCAGCGATCGGAACCTCTTCCATATCAGCTTTGAAGGCGGAGTTTTGGAAGATCCCTGGCAAGAGCCGCCGGAAAATATGTACGTCCTTTCCGTTTCCCCGGAAAAAGCTCCCGACCAACCCAGTTACCTCGAAATCGACTTTGAGAGAGGAGATCCCATCGCCGTCAATGGGGAAAAAATGAGTCCGGCAATGCTTCTCTCCTGCCTAAATAAAATGGGAGGAGAAAATGGGGTGGGAAGAGTGGACCTGGTGGAAAACAGGTTCGTGGGCATGAAATCCAGGGGAATCTACGAGACCCCAGGTGGCACGATTCTTCAGGTTGCACACCGGGCATTGGAATCAATTACAATGGATCGGGAAGTAATGCACTTAAGAGATTCCCTGGTTCCCAAGTATTCCGAACTGATCTACAATGGATTCTGGTTTTCTCCCGAGATGGAGGTGATGCAAAAGGCCATTAACGATACTCAAAAAAATGTTTCAGGTACCGTTCGCCTAAAACTCTATAAGGGTAATTGTCAATCAGTGGGAATAAAATCCCCTTATTCTCTATACCGACATGATCTTGCCACATTTGAAGAAGATGCGGTCTATGACCAGAAAGATGCCGAGGGATTTATATCATTAAATGCTCTTCGGCTGAAAATTCAAACCCGGTTTAAATCCAACGAACAAAAATAGACCATCTATTTTCAAATAGGGCGAAGACATAAAATATTTTAGAATCATACCCGTTAATGGTTCAGTGGTTCTGGATTTTGGTACCCGTTTACGGTTCACTGTTTTTTTATTGAATTATGAGAGCGCCTAAAGCATTTTAACCAGAAACTTAAAACCTTTGAATTATTGAATTAGTTTTTTGAATTTTTTTCCCTGAGGATTTTAGCATGAAAGAAAAGCCCTGGAGCGGGAGATTTAACAAATCAACCAATGCACTGGTGGAAAAATTTACTGCCTCCATATCTTTTGATATGAGATTATATAAACACGACATCGAAGGGAGCATCGCCCACTGCAAAATGTTAAAAAAACAGGGCATAATCCCCCGTCCGGAAGCAAACAAGATCATTAAAGGCCTTAAGGAAATCGAAACGGAAATTGCTCAGGGGCAATTTTGTTTCAAAGTTGAGCTGGAAGATATCCATATGAACATTGAAAGTCGGCTGATCGAAAAAGTCGGCGAAATCGGGGGGAAACTGCATACCGCCCGAAGCCGAAATGATCAGGTAGCCTTGGATCTCCGGATGTACCTGCGGGAAAATATTGATGATATTATCCTGCTTATGAAAAATTTTCAACTTTCCCTCATAAATTCGGCTGAACAAAAAATTGATATCATCATGCCCGGGTACACTCATCTCCAGCGGGCTCAACCCATCCTGTTTTCCCATTATCTGATGGGTTACTGTGAGATGATTGGACGGGACCGGGAAAGACTGGAGGATTGTAAAAAAAGGGTGAACATAATGCCGCTGGGGGCGGGGGCACTCTCAGGAACAACGCTTCCCATTGACCGGAAATACGTGGCAAAATTGCTTAAATTTCCGAAAATTACCGATAACAGTATTGATTCAGTAAGCGACAGGGACTTTGTGATTGAATTTTGTTCGTGCGCTTCAATCCTTATGATGCACTTAAGTCGCCTCTGCGAAGATTTTATTATTTTTTCATCCCAGGAATTCAGTTTTATCGAGATTCCGGATTCTTTTTGTACCGGCAGTTCTCTCATGCCCCAGAAAAAAAATCCCGATATTCTCGAACTTATTCGGGGAAAAACCGGTCGGGTTTACGGAAATTTGATTGCCCTTCTGACCATAATGAAGTCTCTGCCTCTTGCCTATAACCGGGATATGCAGGAAGACAAAAAACCGGTTTTTGATACCATGGATACCATTACGGCTTCCCTGAAAATGTTTATTGAAATGCTTCCTCAAATTGAAGTTAAAGAAGAGAGGATGCTCAAAGCCACTGAAGAAGGTTTTCTTTCCACCACCGATTTAGCCGACTATTTAGTCAGAAAAGGAATCCCCTTTCGGTCGGCTCACCAAATAGTGGGAAATATAGTGAAATATTGCCTCAAAGAGAGAAAAGATATTACTGAATTACCGCTGGATACCCTGCAAAAATTTTCCGATTGCATCAAAGAAGATGTCTTTAAAGCAATCGAAATCAAAGAGTGCATCAAGGGCCGGGATGTTGCAGGTGGAACCGGCCCGGGCAGGGTAATGGAAGCAATTAAACGCTCAAAGAAGGCCATAAGGATTTAACTGATCAGAGGACCGGGGATGTGCGATTGCCCCAATGTAAAATGATATCGACCTGTGCGGTTAGGTATTAGCTATTTAAGTGTTAGCTTTTGCATGAAACCATTCAACATCCGCTTGATCTCGTTACATTTGCCGACCTAACTCCAACCTTAAGTTGAGCGATCAGCTATCAGCGTTTAGCTTAGAAAAACCGAGGAATTACATC
>DAOWNY010000099.1 GCA_030642325.1 Deltaproteobacteria bacterium | reverse complement strand
ATGCCACGGGCAGCCATTGAAGCTGCTGAGGTAGATTATACTCTTTTGCTGAATGAGATTAACCGGTTTTTAATAAACTCGATAAGAATTGATTTGAAGTAATTGGAGGTGGGCCATGGAGGAGAAATTAAAGATTTTAATTGTCGATGACAAACCGGAAAACCTGTATGCCCTGGAAGTGATCCTGAGGGATCTGGATGTTGAGCTTATCAAGGCAGGCAGTGGAAATGAAGCTTTGGCAGCGACATTGAACCACAATTTTTCCCTGGCGATCCTGGATGTTCAGATGCCGGAGATGGACGGATATGAACTGGCGGAAATCATGCGACATGAAGAAAAAACCAGGGATATGCCGATCATTTTTGTTTCGGCAATCTTTTCAGATGATTTCCATATTTTTCAAGGGTATGAAGCCGGGGCAGTTGATTTTATTCCCAAACCCTTTGACAAAAATCTTCTGCTTAGTAAAGTGAGGGTATTTATCCAGCTGGCGGAGGCAAGGAAGATTAGCGAAGATAAGGCCAGGCAGGCCGAGATCGCCGGCAAACACAAATCGGACTTTCTGGCACATATGTCCCATGAGTTGAGGTCATCTTTAAACAGTATCCTGCTTTTATCAGAACTTTTTTCCGAAAACCGGGAGGGTAATTTTACCATAAAACAAGTGGAAATGGCCAGGACCATCCATTCTTCCGGCAATGATATGCTCAATCTGGTTGATGGTGTGCTTGATCTTGCCAAGATAGAATCCGGTAAAATGGAAATTAATCAGGCCGATGAAAGTCTTAAACAGATCAAAGAGAATATGGAAAAAGATTTTGAATACCTGGCCCGGAATAAAGGGCTTAAATTTGCTGTTAATATTGAAGAAGGTTTGCCGGAGCATATCTGCACAGACTTGTCAAAGCTGGAAAAGATTATTAGAAATTTTCTTTCCAACTCATTTAAATTTACATCCGAAGGGAGTGTAACTCTTTTTGTCGGCCGTCCGACTGATCAAACCGATTTAGCCCAACTTGGCCTTTCAGGGCTGAATCCGGAAGATGCCATCGCATTCTCAGTTTTTGACACAGGTATAGGTATTCCGGATGATAGGCAGAGGGTTATTTTTGAGGCTTATCGACAGGCAGACGAGACAATCTGCCAAAATTACGGCGGGACAGGGCTGGGACTGCCGATTGCCAAAAAGCTTGCCAAGCTTTTAAAAGGGGATATCCATTTGAAGAGTAAAGAGGGGGAAGGCAGCACCATCACCCTCTATCTCCCCGCTGCAAACCCAAATGACCAAAAAGGGAAGGAGGAAAGGGAAAAATCAATAATACCCGGGAATGATAAACAAATCCTCATTTCAAGCCGGCAGCCAAAACAATCACCCCAGGTATTAAAGGCAGAATTAAAAAATAAGAGCGTTTTGGTTGTAGATGATGATATGAATAGTATTTCTACCTTCATGGTTCTTTTTGAAGAATATGCGATGAAGGTTCAAATTGCCAAAACCGGAAAAGAATGCCTCAAATGCTTGGCCGGTAATCCTGATATCGATATTGTGCTGATGGATATCATGATGCCCGTAATGGATGGTTATGAGGCAATCAGGCAGATAAGAAAGCAGGGGAGGTTTAAGGATCTTCCAATTATTGCGGTTACGGCAAAGGCAATGGCGGAAGATCGCGAAAAATGTCTGGGAGCTGGAGCCAGCGACTATTTATCAAAACCGGTGAATGAAGTCAAACTGTTTTCCATGATGAAGGATTGGTTGCAGATATGCAGTAAAGTAACCGTATCAACTCACGATCTGGTTTTGTGAAGCGGTAAAATAGATCACTTTTGAATCGTTGGCTGTGAATCCTTGATACCTTGAACGGTTACCATTTATTCATTATTAATCCCTGGTAAGGCGGTTAGCCAGGACAAGAAGATTTTCTTCCACCCGGTTGTCGGTCCGAATCTCATTAAACGGGATGGCGTGTTCCTTGCCGGCCAGGACTGCCGGCATTAGTCTGGAAGTACCGGCTTTTATGTAGGCGGTAACATTGTAAGCCATCCGCTGGCAGAGGGAGATATCCTGGTTTTTGGGAGCAGCCCCCCTGATGTCTCTGGAAAAAGGTTCACATACCACCCTCCTGTTAATCTTAGCCCCGGTACCAAGAAGTTCCCGATAAAAATATTCCGCAGCGTTATCCCCCAATTTTTTAGCGTCTCGCTCCTCTTTTTTGTAACCTTCGGCAACTACGATGACGCATTCTCCCCGCCGGTTAATGGCCTCAGCCACCTTTTTATGGTCGATAACGCTATTGGGAAGCACCGCCAAGTGCGCCCGGGAGCCGAGACAGGAATGGAGGGCATGGAAACCACTCTGGGCTCCCATCATCTCAACTATATATGTCCTTTTGTGAGTGCGGGCATCGGCCATGAAACACCTGATTTTTTCCGCTCCCATTTCGATGCCGGTATGTTGCCCGATGCACTCGGTACCGGCGATATCACTGTCAATTGTCACCGGGAGAAAAAATACTTGAATTGACGTGGGCAGCATCTCGCACAGGGATTGAATTCCCTTGAATGTACCGTTACCTCCAATGGCAATAATTACTTTAACTTTCCTTTTTTTTATATTGGCCGCCGCTTTTTTCTGAAATTCAATTTTAAGAAAATCCCGGTACCGTTCTCCCCTTAACCGGGCTCCCCGCGATTCGGATAGGGGGGCAACGTGATATACCCCTGGAATGTAATCCAATTTCTTGAATAAATCCGGATTATACACCAGCCGGAGAAAATCGGTGGTATTGCCGGAAACAAGGGATCTGAAACCCTCAAGGGTAGCATAAACCCTCCGCCCCTGACTCTCAAGATGATAAGTGATGAAAGCGGTTACCGGATTATATCCGGGGGCGCATCCCCCCTCCTGGATCAAAAGAACATCCATCTCTTTGAACATATTTTCCGCTTCAATTTGAGTCTTTTTCAGTCGGGAGATTATTTTTAGACCTACTTTAACATTAAATAGAAGTTCTTCGGGGTCTACAGATTTGGCAAGGTATTCGTCGGCAAGGTTATGTTCCAATGCCTTATTATTCTGATCTCCAACGATGATTAAATAAATGTTGGTTAAACCAGCTTGTGGGTCTGATTTTAATAAATTATGCAATTCTTGTTCAAAAATTTCGTAATTATCTAAAACACATATAATAATGTCGGGCAATATTTTAATGATCTTTTTAAAGGTAACCTGATCCTTTTTTATTGTCAGCACATGAAATTCCGGTAAATTTTTCAGGATGTTGGAATAGCTGTTTCGATTATCATTTTCATCAACGATAATCAGGATTTTATATTTTTCTTTCATAATTGTCCCCCCAATGGCTTCTTTAAAACTTTAGGTGCCTTAATAACATTGTTGTTTGAATGAGTTCAGGCAAGAAATTAAACCGCATGGCAATGATTGGTAAAATACGAGCAAGCCTGGATATAATTAAAAAAAATTGCCGAATAAGTGAAAAATAATAATGGGGCAAATGGGTTTCCATAAAACAAAGGGTCCATAACAATTTTGTACGATCCAGCCGCTAATGTCAATCTTTTAGAAAAAAAATTGAACACCCGCCATTATTTTTTGAATGATATACAGGAACCGGCAAAAGAGAGCTCTTGATGGTAAATTTTTCCGGGCAACATAATCCTCAATATCTTTTTTGTTTTGCCGATAAAGAAAAGAGGATGAGTGCAAAGAAATATATTGCTTTGAACCGGAACAAACCTTTTTTTCACAGGGATGCACAAAACAATACATTCGCCATTAATTATGGTCGTTTGCCGCCGATTATTGCCATCTCAGGAAAGGGCTTTATCAATAAAATAATGTTAATGGTGCCCCCGCACTTATCATAAAAGGAGAGAGTCATGAAAGCACAGAAATTTAATGCACTAAACGAGATTGCCAGGATTACCTGCAGTGCCGGCAAAGAAGTACTGGAATCTGCTACCGGAAGCAATATTAGTCACTCTTCCATTGTTCAGAGGATACCCGTCATCCACTTAAAACCGGATATCGGGTGCTTTGTTCAATTTTATGGAGATTATTCGGGATTATTTATTATGAACTTTTCCGCCGAGGCCGGATTAGAGTTGTACCGACTGGCGATGACCTACATGGGGTTACCTGAAGAAGAACTTGCTACCAGCCATACTTCCGATGATGTTGTAAACTATATCGGCGAACTGGTTAATCAAGTCACCGGGAAGATTCGAAGAGCGATCGAAGAGAGATTTGATTTAACCGCAAACAATAATCAACCAAAGGCAATAGCCATTTCAAGCGCCATTAAGCTGTCGATCGCCACTCAATTAAATAGTCCCAAGTGCCGAAGGCTTTCTTTTAAAACCGCCGGATTAAAATCTTTTTACATTGAGATCAGCATGGAAGAAACAGAATTTATCCAGTTGTTTCCCCTGGAAAAAGAGGAGAACAAAGATGAATTTGATATCGATTTCATAATGAACCAAAACAAGCCAAAAACCGAAGAAAGGTCAACAGACAACTCTGAGCCGGACATTGATGCCATTATGGCTGGTCAATCGTAAGGCTCTAAAATTTAAGGTGATTCTCAACTTAACCGGCCGGAAATAAAAATTTCATGGCTATTTAAAGATTATCTCCCTAATTACCGGGGCGGAATTCCGGAAGGGAAGGAGCCGGTTTATTAATATCATTCATCATCCTCGATTTTATCCAGAATTCCTATAGTAAGATAATCTTTTTCGGAGGTATCAATAAAACTTTTTTGTCGTAAAAAAAGTATTTTATTCTCCAGAACTAAGAAGTAAAAGGTGGTTTTCCCCTGATCATCACTTCCCATGGAGGAACCAATCGGTAATTTAAAGACACCCAATTGACTATAAGTGGGAGTTATGGGCAATTCACCGTCAGTTTCCAGAAAAAGTTGTATGTTGATGATGGTATTGCCGGTTAATATCAGTGCAACCATATACTTACCGCCGCCTTGCCCTATTTTTATTTCATTTCCTTCATATCGTCCCTCAATGGAGTAAGAATCCGATATTTTCCGGCGGGATTGCATTGCCGCATTGTCTATATCCGCTTCAGCTTGAATGTCGGTAGCCATCAAGCCAAAAAAGACGCATATTCCCAGGATAATAACTAAAAAATTTTTAATATGTATCACCTCTCTTTCTCATAAATTTACCACTTCCAGTTTTCCGCCCCGGAACTATTATGGACAAAGTATATATATTTTTCAATTAATTATAAAATTTTATCATACCATGCATGTGTATCCGGTTAGCTTAAGAGGACAATCGCTTGTAATAATAAGTTATGTGATCTCCACATGGAGTAGCTCTTGGCACAGCCGGCAACAGCGCTTAATCCCGGTTTATTCATCGTATTGTGGAGGAAAGGGATAAAGCCGAATTACTAAAATGTGCCGAATTTACTTCGTCCGATAAATAAAGGGATCATGCCTTGTATGTAAAAAATAAGCAAGAATTATGCCGAATGTAATACTCCAACTTTTGAAAATATGATAACGTATTGAATAAATCCCACGTCCGACAATGTTTCTTGATGAACTGCCTTTTATAAGGGCGTCGGGGTTTTGCTCATACGTGAAGCCTGGGGGAAGTTTTGCGAAGGGTCGGGGCGTATGGCAGTGGTTCAGGGTGCCATTTTTGGCAAAGGGGCGATTGGTATCGGCAAGCTTTTTATATTATAGCCTTTCTTGAAAAAAAGAATTTTTAGTTTCACCAGGTCCTATGGAAGTGCTGCCGGCATGGCTGTTCGACCGGTCCGTCATAGGGCACAAGCCCTTCAGCCCTGCGCCGTTATACGCTTTATGGCACCTGGATACAATAAAGGCCGGGGACCCGTCAGCCGGATCCCGAAGAATTTTAAAAAGGTATGGTTATTCCCCGTAAACAATCGTAACGTATTTAGCGTAAATGCACAATATACTGGTACTTTTATGGTCAACATGGTGTATTTTTGAAATACCGCCATTTTTCATTGCGGTTTCGATGCTGGCATCACCAGTTGCTACTATGCCTAATACCGTGATACACGAAGAAGTTCCCACTTTAGAATAAATATTACTGTCACCAGTCACGGCAACCGGCCCCTTTACATTTGTAAACAGAAGGCCATTACTGACGGGTGATGATACTGCCGCACAACCTGACAGGAAAGTTGCCGTAAACAAAAAAATGGTTAATAACAAAGTCTTACGCATGTCTCCTCCTTTCATAATTTGCCTACCGATGTCACACCGGAGGTAGTATACATGAAATCTTCCGGATTGTTAAGTAAAAAAATTTATGCACCGGAAATAACTTGATTATATAGAAAATCCCATTTTTTAATCAATTATATCAATTAGTTTCCTGACCGTGTGTGTGCTGACTACTCACAGCTAACAGCTCGTACGAAGGGCGCTAATTTAACGTCGCATAAATGGGAGCTTTCAAGGCACATATCATACTTTTTGACCCCAAAATGGTTCAAGCTGTGCGGTTAGCCTTTAGCAGTTAGCTATTAGCCAAAATGATCACATGATGTTTTGCTATTACAAACTTTCACCCATTGGGTGTTATTTCAAGCTACCCGTAATACCTCGGATTTTCAAAGCTAAACGTTTGTGTGCTGACAGCTGATCGCTCAACTTAGGTATAATTTTAAAAAAATAAATCAATACTTGTATAGCAATGCCGCTAACTAAAGAATATTTTGCCTAAGCATAGTTTTTTACCGTCATGCCCGCGCAGGCGGGAATGACGGTAATCCTGTCGACTTCAAGACTTCCGGGTTCCCATTTGCACGGGCATGACATATGGTTAACTCTTAAATTAATGACATCGGGTTGTATGATAAAATATATGAATAACAACGGCGGGGGTGACGGAAATGAAAAATTACTCAATTTACACT
>DAOWNY010000188.1 GCA_030642325.1 Deltaproteobacteria bacterium | reverse complement strand
TTCAAAAACCTCTCTTTTACATCATCATCCTTCTGGGTTTAAATCTGGCAGGCAGTCTGGTTGTGCAAATGGGGGAATTTGTCCGGTTTTTCGAAGGAATAATATTTATTGTCATCATCTGTATGCTGGTTGTATTCCTCCATCGGCTTGTCAAACTTCTCCTGATAAGTTACGCCCAAAGGGAGGAAGCCGAGGGTAAAAGCAGCCTTGAGAAGGAATTCATGCCCCTGGTGGAAAAAATATTTTCCATCTTTATCTTTGCAGTGGGCCTGATTATTGTCCTTCGGCACTTTAACTACGATATCCTATCCCTGGTAACCGCTTTAGGGGTTGGAAGTCTGGCAATCGGACTTGCCGCCAAAGAGATGCTCTCCAACATGATCGCCGGTTTTGCGATAATGATCGATCGCCCTTTCCGGCCCGGGGACCGTATCGAACTCTCTTCGGGAGAAATCGGTGATGTGACGGAAATCGGGCTTAGAAGCACCAAAATCAAGACCTTCGACCATACCATAATTGTTGTACCTAATGCCGAACTGGTAAACTACAAACTGATCAACCAGAGCTACCCCGATCAATTAATTAAAGGAAAAATATTGTTGGGAATTGCCTACGGCAGTGATGTGGCCCGTGCAAAGGAAATCATGATTGAAACGGCCAAAAGCACCCCGCTTGTCTTGAGCGACCCTCTCCCGCAGGTTTATTTTATCAACTTCGGAGATTCATCCCTCGATCTTTTAATGCGATTCTGGGTTGAGGATTATAGCAAACTTTTTATGACCAAAGATCGGATCAATATGATGATAAACGAACGTTTTAAAAAGGAGGGAATCGAGATTCCCTTTCCCATCAGAACTATCTACCATGGAAAAAAATGATGGGAAATCTTTAAAAAACCCCGTAACTGTTCACGATTACAAAATAAGGAGAAAAAAATGCAAAAAAGAGAGAAAATTTACGAGGGTAAGGCTAAAATAATTTATACAACCGACGATGCCGACCTTTTGATTCAGTATTTCAAAGACGATGCCTCTGCCTTTGACGGAAAAAAGAAGGGAAGTATCCGGGAAAAGGGGATCTTAAATAACGGCATATCCTCGCGGATATTTCTCTACCTGGAAGAACAGGGGATAAAAACCCACTTTATCAAAAAGCTTAGCGATCGGGAAATGCTGGTGAGAAATCTTAAAATAATTCCCGTAGAAGTAGTAGTAAGAAATGTAATCGCGGGCAGCCTCAGTAAACGGATGGGGATAGCGGAAGGGGCACCGCTGAAGGATACCATCTTAGAATTTTATTATAAAAGCGATGAACTGGGCGATCCCATGCTGAACGAAGACCATATTCGGGTATTTGAACTGGCCACAAAAGAAGAAGTAGAAATCTTGAAAGATCAGGCCCAAAAGATAAATGATCTTCTACTGGCATTCTTAAGCGAAAGGGGAATCCGGCTAATCGATTTTAAGCTGGAGTTTGGCACCAATAAAGACGGCATTTTTCTCGGTGATGAGATTACCCCGGACGGATGCCGCCTCTGGGACAAAGAGACCAACGAAAAGATGGATAAGGACCGGTTTCGACGCGATCTGGGAAAAATCGAAGAAAGCTACCAGGAGGTCTCCAGAAGAATTTGCGAATCATGAGCCAATGGAGGGAAGATGGATCAGAAATCACGTCTGCGCGAAATTTTAAAAGAAAAATCCTACGAAGAAGGTAATTTTGTCCTCGCTTCCGGAAAAACAAGCAACTTCTATCTTGACTGCCGGGAGACATCCCTGGATGCCGAGGGGGGATATCTCATTGGCAGAATATTTTACCGGATGATAAGAGAGTCTTCCCTGCACATTGCGGGAGTGGGAGGGATGACTCTGGGAGCAGACCCTCTGGTCTGTGCAGTTTCCCTCATAAGCTACCTGGAGAAAACCCCGATCACCGCCTTTATCGTACGAAAAGAACCAAAAAAATACGGTAAAGGATTATGGATCGAGGGAAAGGGAAATTTAAAAAAAGGGGCGCCGGTGGCAATTGTTGAAGATGTGGTCACCACAGGAGGAACCCTCATAAAGGTTATTGATCGTGTTCGGTCGGAAGACCTGGATGTAAAAATGGTGTTATCCCTGGTGGACCGCGAAGAAGGAGGCAGAGAAGCCCTGACAAAGGCCGGTTTTGATTTAAAAACCATCTTTACCTTAAAGGACATCGCGCACTAAGGGGCGCATACTTTGATAGTATGTGGCATTTGATGTAAACGCAGAAAAACGTATCAAAAAAAACAATTACGATATGCAAATTATTTGCGGACAGGCCCCAAAGCTTAAGCTGCTGAAATTTATCAAATTAAGTTAATATGCCAATCTCAAACTTCGTCCGGGTTGAGCGGATCGCAAACATTATCAATACAATATGAGACATTCACTGAAAGTAGGATTCAGCTTCGGTTTAACCTCCGGTATCATTACCACACTGGGTCTGATGGTAGGCATCTATGCCGGCACCCATTCAAAGCTGGGGGTGATTGGAGGGGTATTAACGATAGCAATAGCGGATGCTTTTTCCGATGCATTGGGCATTCACATCTCGGAGGAAACAGAGAACAAGCACTCTACAGTAGAGATATGGGAAGCAACCCTCGCTACCTTCCTGTCTAAGTTTATCTTTGCATTAACGTTTATCGTTCCCGTTTTATTGTTGAAACTCCCGACGGCAATCTTGGTTAGTGCCCTTTGGGGTCTATCCGCACTGAGCCTGCTGAGCTTTTTCATCGCCAGAGAACAGAAGGTAAACCCCTGGAAAGTGATTGCCGAACACATGGTGATTGCTTTGACGGTCATAGCCATAACCAAATATGTTGGCGATTTTATCTCAACCCTGTGCGAATAAGTGCCCTGACAATCCCCTTTCCGTTGTTATTAATTTACGTAACTATTAGGATAAAATTAGACTGTTGGCTGAACAACTATTAATTTACTAAATATCGAAATGGTGCAACATGAACGAGTTAATTGACAACCATCATAGAAAAATAAACTACCTCCGCATCTCCGTTACCGACCGATGCAATCTAAGGTGTGTATACTGTATGCCTAAAGAAGGAACTTCTCCCATTGGTCATGCCGAGATTCTCAGTTACGAAGAGATGGCCCGAATCACCAGGGTTGCCTCGGAAGTGGGAATTTCCAAGGTTAGAATAACCGGGGGGGAACCTCTGGTAAGGAAAAATATCCTCTATTTTGTGAAATTAATTGCTCCCATTGAGAACATAAAAGACCTGAGCATGACAACAAATGGGGTGTTGCTGAAAAATCTGGCAAGACCGCTTTTTGAATCGGGAATAAAACGGATAAATATCAGCCTGGATTCTTTAAATCCCGATAAATACCGGGAGATCACCCGAAACAACTGTCTCAAAGAAGTGCTGGAAGGTATAAAAGAGGTGGTCAAAGTAGGAATTTCTCCAATCAAGATAAATGTAGTGGCCATTCGGGGTTTTAATGATGATGAAATTCTGGATTTTGCCAAATTAACCCTTTCTTACCCTTACCAGGTTAGATTCATAGAATTTATGCCCTTTGGCCCGAAAAATAGCTGGGCCCAGGAAAAAGGTATCACCTCCCGGGAAATAAAAGAAAAAATTGATAATTTCCAGGAACTGCTTCCCGTTGACCTGGCAAGGAAGAACGGTCCGGCTAAAATCTTCAGATTTAAAGAGGCTGCCGGAGAAATCGGATTTATCAGCCCCTTAAGTGATCATTTCTGTTCCACCTGCAACCGACTGCGCATCACTGCTGATGGAAAACTTCGAACATGTTTGCTTTCTGATGAAGAAACTGATCTTAAGGTGCCTTTAAGGGAAGGGTGCAGCGATTCCGAACTAAAAAAGATAATTGCCGGGGCCATTCTTAAAAAGCCGAAGAAGCAAGCCGCAACCCCGTCGGTTTTTAAGAAATGCAGCCGCACCATGTCCCGCATCGGTGGGTAAAACTTGATGTAGCTATAGTCAGTTTCATATGACTTCACACTAAATGTCATTAACTTAACGACATTGAACTGTTAACTGCAAACCGTGAACTGTGAATGGATGCCTTTATTTATATCCTGATCATCCG
>DAOWNY010000200.1 GCA_030642325.1 Deltaproteobacteria bacterium | reverse complement strand
GACAACTTCCTTTCATGTTGCCGGATAACGGTCTTATGACCCTGTGCAATTTTATGACCCTTCTCCCTTAAGTGCAGTCTGGCTTTTTTCCTCCATCCATCTTCCGGGGATGACGGTTTGACAGAACCGGCACCGGCCGTTTTGAATATTTGTTTGATCTACTAAGTATCCCTGTCGCATAATCAACAGTTTTTTGCAATTATGGCAGTAGGTGTTGTTTGCCTCATGCCCGGGAACATTTCCGAGGTATACATAATGGATCCCCTCCTGAAGGGCGATCTTTCTTAAGGTTTCCATGGTATTTACGGGAGTGGGAGGCAGTTTGTCAAGCCGGTATTGAGGAAAAAACCGGGAAAAATGGAGGGGATAGTCGGGTCCCAGTTCTTTTAATATCCAGCCGCACATTTTTTTGATCATATCCGGTTTATCCACATAACCCGGCACAACAAGGGTAATCATTTCAAACCATATATCCAGTTCCTTGAGCAGTTTGAAGGTATTTAAGACCGGCGCCAGTCTCCCCCCATTCAGTTTTTTATAGACGGCATCGTCGTATGCCTTGAGATTAACACTCGCCCCATCCAGGTACCGGCCAAGCTTTGTCAAAGGCTTCTTATTGATATAGCCGTTTGACACCCATACATTCTTTATCCCCGCCCCCTTGGCCAGTTTCGCGGTATCAAACATATATTCGTAGTAGGTGGTAGCCTCGGTATAGGTATAGGCAATCGAGTAAGCGTCCATTTTTTTGGCAGTGTTTACCACCTCTTGGGGAAATAGTTCGTAATGTTTTACATCTTCCGGTTTCTTTTGTGATATCTCCCAGTTTTGACAGTTAAGGCACCGCAGGTTACAGCCTGTAGCGGCAAGGGAGAACGCCTTTGTTTGAGGGAAAAAATGGTTGAGAGGTTTTTTTTCAATGGGGTCAACATGAACGGAGCAGGGATTGCCGTAAGTGAGGGAATACAATTTCCCGTCGATGTTTACCTTGGAGCGGCAGACGCTCCGGTCCCCAGGGGATAGCCGGCACATGTTGGGACAAACCAGGCACTGCACCTTTTGACCGTTTTTCCTGTAGTGGAAGCCCTCGATTGACCATCGCCAGGGTTTATCGGGGGCATCGTTTTTAAATATGGTGCCCCGGATATCATCGCTTTCATAGTCTTTGGGCCAGAAACCATGGGCATTTGACACACAGAGAAGGGAGGTTGCCCCCGCAAATATTAAAAAGTCTCTTCTGGAAAGATTTTTCATCTTCTTATCCGGGAAATTGAAGTTACCGCCAAGCCGGCGCTTAATATCTTCAGCAAGACCAGAAAGGCGATTGAAAAATTAACTCCCCCAAACGGGATCAAGAGAAGTCCGGTAATGATGGTCCCAAAACTTGCCCCCGCCAGGTCAGCGGCAAAACATCCGGCGGCCGGACTTTTATTTTCTCCAATCAGGTTGGTTATAATGGGAAATTGAAACCCGCAAAAAAAGGCGAATAAAAATCCGTAAATCAGAAAAATAGACTGAGGTGCGTAATTTTTCGAAAGATTGGCCCCAAGTAGAAATATCCCCAGCATTGAGATGAGCAGGATTTCGGAAAAAATCAGCCATTTTGTTTCTCTGTATCTTATTTTTTCTCCCACTGCCGCACCGGGTAAAAGCCCCAGTAAAAACGAAGTTATTATAGCACCGATTTTAAGATATGCATAGCCGTGGATGATCTGAAAGTATAAAATGATTATAATTTCAATGCCCATGGTGGCGAATCCGGTGGTAAACAGGATAAATTCCTCTTTTTTGATGAAGACCAGGTAGATAAAAAAGATGGTAAGGATGATGAGAATAAAATAGACCGGCGATGACCCGTATTTTTCAAACCATTGCCGAAAAAGCATTCTCATCACTGCCGGGGAAAGATCGGTATTAACGTCTGCCGTTAAGTCCATGGCCTGATTTACCAGGGCAATTCTCTCCTTAGTCACGTTACCGGCAAAGTAGCCGCTGATGTAGGCAGTTTTTATCGATTTTTTTCTCAGCATTTCCGGAATACCATAGGATATTTCCCGGTTGCGGCAGAGAAAATATGCCCTCTCTCCCGGTACGATCAGCACGTGCCGGTAATATTTTGTTACGGTATTATAAATGGATGACAGCTTATTTTTCTGAAAATCGGGTAAATAGTTGGGGGCCAGATCAAGGCTGAAAGATAATATCCCGCCCTCCTCCAGAATCCCACTGGTATGTTGGTAAAATTCGGTAGTAAAAAAACGATTTAACTGAAAGGTATCCGGGTCGGGGATGTCCAATATTATTGCGCTGTATCGCTTATGCGTTCTGTTGATATATTCTCTTCCGTCCTGATTGATGATGCGAAGACCGGGATGATCGGTCAGGAAACCGAATTTCCCGGCTGCCTTAATCAAGACAGGGTCAAGCTCCAGATAATCAATGTTTTTGGGCTGGTATTTCAGAATCTCGTCAATGGTTCCCCCCGCCCCCCCGGAGATCAGCAGTACATCATTGATATTTTCCAGCTGGCTTAAGGGATAATGAACAGTCTCTTCCCGGGCGATTATATTTGCATTGGAAAAGAGGGGCCGGCCTGATTCAAAAAAAGTGTACTGATTGTGATCCTCAGTAACCACAATCCTTCCGTAGCTTGATTCCTGGTAAAAAACGATCCTGCCGTATTGATCTCTAAGGGTGGATAATTCAAACCGCTCATTGAGGGAAAAAAAATAAAAAAACACAGTGATTATCACCGCCGCTATCATAAAAAAATACCTTTTTTCCGACCATAAAAGCAGGCTCGTAATTAAAAGGCAGATTGAGGAAGTGACGGCAATGATTGGGAAGGGTTTTAGAAAATAAACCAGGATAAAGCTGAATAAAACACCGCCCAAAATATCCCCGATACTGTCGACCTGATAAAGTTTTCCGGAGGAAAAACGATAGCCTTTTTTCTGTAAAACTTTTTGTGAGTACGGCAGGATAAAACCCATCAGCAGGCAGTAGGGGGCAACAATTACTACGGTAAAAATAAGAATTTCATTAAACCCGGTGGAGACTCCATGGGTGAATACCATCTCCTGAAACAACCTTATGGCGATGATTTGCCCCAAGGGAAGAAGACCCGTCAATAACAGAAGGAGGGAGAAGCATAAAACACCGGGGTTTTTAATAAATCTTGCCATAAAGCTGCCGGCACCGGCAAGGATCAGCCAGCAGAAGATGGTTATGGATATTACCACTTCATTGCCGTGGAAAGTGGATAGAAATTCCCGGAGGGTAAGAAGCTGGGCGGTAACGGAAGACATCCCCGTTCCGATGATAGCGGCTAAAACCAGTTTTTTCAGGTTCATTTCCGGTAACTGTTAAAGTTCATAGCTATCTCTTTTCTTCAAATGCCTGCACCTGATAAGTAGACACTTCAAGTTTCTCGTCCTCCCAAAAACGGGGGGAGAGGCCCGCTTTGCGGCAGAGGTGGGCCATAAATTCTTTTTTATTCGGCACCTGACTCCATACCTGGGGAAGGAATGTGGCTTGATGAAATCCCTTACGGATTATTACCCCGTCAATGCCCGGCCTCAGTTTTTTAATAAGATCCTTCCCGTCGGAATAAGGAAGCGGTCGGGAAGCAGTGAGGACACTTATCTCAAGGTGGATTTTATCCACTTCCGGTTTTGAGAGGGAGGGGAAGCGTGGATCCCGGGAGGCAGCACTCAGAGCGTTATTTTTGACACTTTCCCACAAAGGAAGACGGGGGATGATATTGCCGATGCAGCCCCGGAGTTTTCCGTCGATGGTGATGGTGACAAAGGCACCGACTTTCTCTTGCAGCTTTTCGGGTAGATGGGAACTATCCATTTTCATTTCTTTGCCATGGAGGACATCTTCTTCGATG